>JAODMA010000490.1 GCA_025464545.1 Arthrobacter sp.
AGACGTGCTCGAGGCCGTTGCCAGGGCACTGCGGCTGGACGAGGCGGAACGGTCCCACCTCTTTGATCTGGCGCGGGCGGCCGGCTCGGGCGGCAAGGCCCGCCGTCGTCCAGCCCCAAAGCAAGTCCGGACCGGCGTACAGCTGGCCCTCAACGCCATCACCGGGGCACCCGCATACGTGGGCAACGGGCGCCTTGACATCCTCGCCGCAAATCAACTTGGCTACGCGCTGTACACCGACATGTACGCCAGCCCGGAACGACCGGCGAACCACGCCCGGTTCATCTTCCTCGATGACCGCTCCCGCTCCTTCTATCCCAACTGGAACGAGGCGGCCGATGACACCGTCGCCATCCTGCACACCACGGCCGGGCGCGACCCTTACGACCGCGGGCTGACGGACCTGATCGGTGAATTGTCCACCCGCAGTGACGACTTCCGTTCCCGCTGGGCAACACACAACGTGCGCCAGCACTTCAGCGGCCGGAAGCATTTCCACCACCCGATTGTCGGGGAGCTGCACCTGCTCTTTGAGGCCATGGAACTGTCAGCCGACACCGGCTTGTCCCTGTACGTCTACAGCCCGGAGCCGGGTACCCCTTCCGACGATGCGATCCGGCTCCTCGCCAGCTGGGCCGCGACGAACGCGCTGCCCGCGCCGGCCGGGTCCGGCCAGTCCACCGCGCAGAGAAGTTAACCCGGGGTTCGGCGTTCAACAACAATTCCGCCGCGGTGGCCGGGATCGCCGCCGTCCGTGAGTGCGCCGGAATCGGGCATATCGCCGACCTCTGCCCGGTCGGCACCGGGCACACCCCGGCTGTTGTTGGTGGCCCGGGGCAGCGTAAGCGTTTCTAGTAAGAGCCGGGAGCATCGTGGCGCCGGCTAACTGGCCGGCGTCACCACATCTTCCAGCATTGTCCTGTCGAAAAATCGGACCTCGCCCGTTGCCTGGAAGAACACCGGAACTACTGAGGTGCTTGGGTCCTTGGAGGTTTCGTAGATTTCCGGGCCGCCACCGTGTTTGCGCGCAATGGTTCCAACCAGGTCAGTGCCGCGCACCCGGACGGTCCGGTACTTGTAGCTCATGCGGTGCCCCTTCGTGAGTTGGTGCAAACCCTACACCAGCGTCTTTCGCAGGAACCTGCTCAGATACAGGAGTGGTCGTAATCGAAGCCGCCCGATACATACTGGGTGAGCGTCACCTCGCCGCCGCCGGTCAGCGGGGCGTCCGAACAATTGCGTTTCGCCCCGGAGAGTGTTCGCGCCCCGGCCAGCCAGCTGGGCAGCCTGTACAGGTTGCTCGAAGAAGGGACCTCCCCGACTATCTGGGCCCACTGCGCTCCGGTGGAGTAGAGGCCGGTCTTGGCGCCGATACCCGCGAAGAAGGCCGCCATGCCCTCCAGGTCGGCCCTGTTGGCCCCGGCGTCTGTTGACCAACTGTTGCCGGTCTCAACATCAAGCCACCACATGTAGGAGGCAGGGCCCGTTATGCCGCGGATGTTCGCGTCGTCGTAGGCTTTGGCGTAGCCGTACATGTAGGAGCAGGCCTCGTCGTAGGCTCCGTCCGTGCACTCGCCGTACGGGTTGGCCACGGGCGTGCCGCCGTAGGTGTTGCTGGTGGGCCACCACGACCCGGCCTTGCCCGGGTTGCCCGTGTTCACATAAAGAGCGACCAGCGGCTGGCCCGTCCCGCCCCTGGACGTGCCAGCCCACGTCAGCTGGGTTTTCAGGCACGGGTTGGTGTTGTTCGCCAAGCCGTTGTTGACGCCGACAATGGCGAACGTCTGGCCTTTCGGCAACGCCTTCCCGCATTGGGGCCACGAGACGTCGTTACCGGGGCCGGCTGTCGTGGCCGCTTCAGCCGGAAGGGCAAAGAGCATCAACACGACGGCGGCCACCGCGGCGCACCACAACCGGAAACACACAACAGGGTTTGCTGGATCGGTAGACATTGACGGTCCTCCGTTCGACGCGGCGAATGCGGACTGATCAGATCCAGCATGCCCGCCGCCTCCCCGCGTGGTCAACGCCGATCCTCGACGGCCCGCTTGTGTTACAGGGAGGCCAGCAGGTCGGCGGTCTGTTCCAGCGCACCGGGGACGAGCGAGTAGTAGGCCCAGGTGCCGCGCTTCTCGCGGCGCAGCAGCCCGGCATCAACCAGGATCTTCAAATGGTGCGACACGGTCGGCTGTCCCAGGTCCAGCGGCTCGGTCAGATCGCAGACACAGGCTTCCCCCGAGTCGCCGCTCTTGACGATGGAGAGCAGGCGCAGCCGGTTCGGGTCGGCCAGGGCCTTGAACACCTGGGCCTTCCGCTGGGCATCCTCCGCGCTGAGCGAGGGCCCGCCGCACGGTGCACAGCAAGCCTCGTCGAGGCCCGGCTGAAGAATCTGCAGGGAAGTCATGGCTCTATTATGCACATAGATTGACATTCATCGATAAAGTGGAAAATACATCGCATCGATATCCATCAATCTACCGCCCCCGCAGCACAGGAGTGCCATGAACACCCAAACCGCCCCGTCGCCCCCTCTTGGGGGTCAGGCCGCCGTCGTGGGCAAGCTGTCCACCCTGGACCGCTTCCTTCCGGTCTGGATCATCGCGGCGATGGCAGCCGGACTGCTGCTGGGTGCCTCCATCCCAGCGTTGAACACCGCCCTTGAAGCCGTGAAGATCGGCGAAGTGTCGCTGCCGATCGCCGTCGGACTCCTCGTGATGATGTATCCCGTGCTGGCCAAGGTCCGCTACGACCAGGCCCACCGCGTCATCGGCGACCGGACGCTTATGATCACGTCCCTGGTCCTGAACTGGGTACTGGCGCCGGCGTTCATGTTTGCGCTGGCCTGGATCTTTCTCCCGGACCTGCCGGACTACCGCACCGGACTGATCATCGTGGGCCTGGCCCGCTGCATCGCCATGGTGATGATTTGGAACGACCTCGCCTGCGGCGACCGGGAAGCCGCCGCGGTGCTGGTAGCCATGAACTCCGTTTTCCAGGTCATCGCCTTCGGGGCCCTCGGCTGGTTCTACCTGCAACTGCTGCCCTCCTGGCTGGGCCTGCCCGCCACCAGCGCGGACTTCTCGTTCTGGGCGATCACCGCCTCGGTGCTGGTGTTCCTGGGGATCCCGCTGCTCGCCGGATTCCTCACCCGCAGCATCGGCGAAACGGCCAAGGGCCGCGACTGGTACGAATCAACCTTCCTGCCGAAGCTCGGACCCTGGGCGCTGTACGGCCTACTTTTTACCATCACCCTGCTCTTCGCGCTCCAGGGCGGAACCATCACGTCCCGCCCGCTGGACGTGGTCCGGATCGCCCTGCCCCTGCTGGTCTACTTCCTGGCCGTCTTCGGCGCCGGCATGCTGATCGGCAAATGGCTGGACCTCGGCTACGCGAAAACCACCACGCTGGCCTTCACCGCGGCGGGCAACAACTTCGAGCTCGCCATCGCCGTGGCAATCGGCACCTTCGGTGTGACGTCCGGCCAAGCGCTGGCCGGTGTCGTGGGCCCCTTGATCGAAGTACCCGTTCTTGTTGCACTGGTCTATGTGGCCCTGTGGGCCCGCAAACGCCACTTCGGCCCGGCCGCCGTTTCCCTCTAGTCCATCCAAGTAGTCCGTCAAGCCGTACACCCTCAGGAGACCCACATGAGCACCGAAACCATCCGAAAGCCCTCCGTCCTCTTCGTCTGCGTCCACAACGCCGGCCGCTCCCAGATGGCCGCCGCTTTCCTCACCACCCTCAGCCGGGGCGGGATCGAGGTCCGCTCCGCCGGGTCCCAGCCGGCAGACAAGGTCAACCCGGCAGCGGTGGAGGCCATGGCCGAACTCGGCATCGACATGTCCGCCGAGATCCCCAAGGTCCTCACCACGGAGGCCGTGAAGGACTCCGACGTCGTGATTACGATGGGCTGCGGTGACGAATGCCCGTACTTCCCCGGCAAGCGCTACGAGGACTGGGTCCTCGAGGATCCCGCCGGCCAGGGCGTGGACGCCGTCCGCCCCATCCGCGACGAAATCAAGGGCCGCATTGAGGGCCTGATCGCGTCCCTAACCCCCGCCGTCAAGTAGCCGGACAGGAGCCTCACCGTGAGCGCTGCATCCTCGGAAACGCCAATGCCCGCCGCCGTGAACACCGAACAGCTGATCATCGTCGGTTCCGGCCCCGCCGGCTACACCGCGGAGATCTATGCCGCCCGCGCCGGCCTGAACCCGCCCGTACTTGCCGGGGCGGTAACCGCCGGCGG
>JAODMA010000008.1 GCA_025464545.1 Arthrobacter sp.
ACGCCGGCGGGCAGGGCGATGCTTATGACCACAGCGTTGCTGCTGGTGTTGTGGACGGTTCCCATCAGATTCTTGAACCAGCCCTGGGCGCCGTGCAGTTGGTGCCGTACCTCCAGCCGGCCGTTCACCAGGGAGACGGAGAGCGGGTCCCCGGAGATTTCGGAAACCTCGATCCGGGCCACGTCCTCCTCATGCGTCATGATGTCGAAGCGCCCCCGGACGATGCCGAGCTTAAGCGAGCGGACGCCGTCGACGTCGATGACCTGCGGGCCGGTCACGGTCCAGGTGTTTTCTTCCATGGTTCCTCCGGAGATAGGATCTCGGTGCATAGTTGCGATATATCGCGACTATGGAACCCACGCTATATCGCCGTTTCGATCCAGTCAAGATATATCGCGACACGGGTCGCTCCGGCGAAGGAGGGGCTGGAGGAAGCGGGGCTCGGTCTATTCGGGCGCGTCGATGCCGAGCCACTGGAACCAGCCACGGTGCAGCACGAGCCACGCCATCAAGCCGTAGCCGGCCTGGCCGGGCGTGCCACCGTTGGCCGCAAGGTCCTGGCGCCACTGCTCGTGGTTCAGCAGCGGTGAGAAGGTGTCGACGTAGAGGTGCTTGCGGCGTGTGGTGACGTCGGCGAACGCCGTGTTGAGATCACCCAGCCGGCGGTTCTGCGCGGGATCGAGCGTGGGCGGCGGCCCGACCACGAAGACCTCGATCTTGTTCTGCGAAGCCGAGTCCAGGATGTTCGCCAGGTTCAGACGGCTGCGGGCGGTGGAAAGTCCGAACTCGATGTCGCGGCCGGAGAGCCCGATTACGAGGCGGTTTTCGGAGTGGCTGCTGAAGCGGCGGCCGGCCTCCTCGAGCCAGCGTGCGGCCAGCCCCTCGGTGCCTTCCTGCGGGCAGGGCAGGGAGTAGCTTTCCACCGCAACGCCGTCCTGTGGGGTGCGGGCCAGCACACGGCCCAGCCAGCCCAGCGCGCGGGGATCACCGAGCCCGGCCAGCAGCTCATCGCCAACGGCTGCGATCCGCAGCTTTCGATCTTCCACGAGTACCTCTTCAGTCCCAAGCGTCAACCGGACGTCCATTGAAACACCGGCAATTGAACACAGACGATTAAACAAAGCTGCCCGGCCGGAGTTGCGTTCTTCCATCTCCGGCCGGGCAGTTTTGATCCTACTTACGTGCGAATGCCTGCTTGAGCAGGGCGTCCTGCTCTGCCGCGTGGCGCTTCATCGACCCTGCCGCGGTAGAAGCCGAGGCAGGACGGGAAACGAGGCGCACCCGGCGGTCAATGGCGTCCGGCAGGTTGAGCCCCATGAAAGGCCACGGACCCTGGTTGGCCGGCTCGTCCTGGGCCCAGACAACCTCGGCGTTCGGGTACTTGGCCAACTCTGCGGCGATCTCGGCGGCGGGCAGCGGGTAGAGCTGCTCGACGCGGACGATCGCCGTCGTCTTATCCTCGGTCTTCTGCCTGGTGGACAGCAGGTCGTAGTAAAGACGGCCGGAGACCAGCAGCACGCGCTCGACGGCGTCCGCCTGCAGCTGTTCGTGATCGGGGATGACCGTCCGGAAGGCGCCCTGGGTGAAATCCTCCACCGAAGACGCTGCGGCCTTGAGGCGGAGCAGTTGCTTCGGCGTGAAGATGATGAGTGGCTTGCGCGGCCGGCTGTAGGCCTGACGGCGCAACAGGTGGAAGTGCGAGGCTGCCGTCGTGGGGTTGGCCACGACCATGTTCTCCTCGGCGCACATCTGCAGGAAGCGTTCGATGCGGGCGGAGGAGTGGTCCGGTCCCTGGCCTTCGTAGCCGTGCGGCAGCATCAGCACCAGCGAGGAGCGCTGGCCCCACTTCTGCTCGGCCGAGGAGATGAACTCGTCGATGATGGTCTGTGCGCCGTTGACGAAGTCGCCGAACTGGGCTTCCCAAAGGACGAGGGCGTCCGGGCGTTCCACCGAGTAGCCGTACTCGAAGCCCATCGCGGCGTATTCCGACAGCAGCGAGTCGTAGATCCAGAGCTTGGCCTGGTTATCGGAGAGGTGGCCCAGGGGCAGCCACTCGTCACCGTTGGCGCGGTCGTGGAAGACGGCGTGCCGCTGGACAAAGGTGCCGCGGCGTGAGTCCTGGCCGGAGAGCCGGACGGGGACGCCTTCCATGATGAGCGAACCGAAGGCCGCGATCTCACCGAAGCCCCAGTCGATGCCGCCCTCGCGGGACATCTGCTCACGCTTTTCCAGCAGCTGCTTCAGCTTGGCGTGAACGGTGAAGCCCTCGGGAATCTCGATGTGGGCCTTACCGATGCGGGCCAGCATCTCGGCTGAAATGGCTGTCGACGCGGGGGCGTTGATGCCGCTGTCCGACTGCTGTGCAATCGGGCGCTCGAGGTCCGCGACCGCCGCGGAATCCGCAGTGATGATCGGAATCGGCGAGGTCTGGGCAGCGTGGGTTTCCGCGAAGACCCGCTCGAGGCGTTCCTGGTAGTCGCGCAGCAGCTGCTCGGCTTCCTCCTCGGTGATGTCACCCCGGCCGATCAGGGATTCGGTGTAGAGCTTCCGGACCGAACGCTTGGCTTCGATCAGGTTGTACATCAGCGGCTGGGTCATCGAGGGGTCATCGCCCTCGTTATGACCGCGGCGCCGGTAGCAGACCATGTCGATGACAACGTCCTTGTGGAAGCGCTGGCGGAACTCGTAGGCGAGCTGGCCAATGCGGACCACGGCCTCCGGGTCATCGCCGTTCACGTGGAACACCGGTGCCTGGATCATCTTGGCGACGTCCGTGGAGTAGGTGGAGGAGCGTGAGGACGACGGTGCGGTGGTGAAGCCGACCTGGTTGTTCACCACGATGTGGATGGTTCCACCGGTGCGGTAACCGCGCAGCTGGGAGAGGTTCAGCGTTTCCGCCACCACGCCCTGGCCGGCGAAGGCCGCGTCGCCGTGGACCATGATCGGCAGTACGGGGAACGCCTCGCCCTGGTCCAGGCGGTCCTGCTTGGCGCGGACGATACCTTCGAGGACCGAGTCAACCGCTTCGAGGTGGGACGGGTTGGCAGCGAGGTAGACCTTGGTCTCCTTGCCGTTGTCCGAGGTGAAGGTGCCCTCGGTGCCGAGGTGGTACTTCACGTCGCCGGAGCCCTGGACGGAGCGCGGGTCCTGCGTGCCCTCGAATTCTCGGAAGACCTGCGCGTAGGTCTTGCCCGCGATGTTGGTGAGCACGTTGAGCCGGCCACGGTGGGCCATGCCGATCGCTACTTCGTCGAGTTCGTCGTCGGCGGCGTCGGAGATGATGGCGTCCAGCAGC
>JAODMA010000029.1 GCA_025464545.1 Arthrobacter sp.
GTCGACGTATTCGCAGCCGCCGTAGTAGCGGCGTCCCGGGTAGCCTTCGGCGTACTTGTTGGTCAGGACCGAGCCCTGGGCTTCCATGACGGCGCGCGGGGCGAAGTTCTCGGAGGCGATCATTTCCAGGGTGCCGCGCTGGCGGCCCAGCTCCTGTGCCAGAACGGCGGCGATTTCGGGATCGAGCTCGGCCAGCGGCTGGTTGCTCACGGCGGTCGAAGAAAGGTTAACGGAAGTAGTCACGAAGAACTCCTGGCTAGGCAACGGGCACTGCTTAAGGTCAGGTTACCGGCTGGCCCGCCGGGGCGCCCGTAGATTACGGGCCGGCAGTGCGGCACGTAGCAAGGGCGGGCATCCGTTCAGGGATGCCGACGGCGGGGGCGGCAGCGGGAGCTGCCGACCGGCAAAACATGACCCTCGGCCCAGGCGTACGATCCGTGGTCTTCGTGAGTGCCGCTCCCTGGTGGTTAACCACCCAACGCCAGTTGCGACCGTTCAAGCCTACCGCAGCCACCGCACCGCACGCAGGTAGGCTGTACGTCGTGACTGACGACCAGCTGACTGCTTCCTACATCCTGACCCTCTCCTGCCCGGACCGGCCCGGCATCGTGCACGCCGTCGCCGGCGCCCTCCTCGTGGCTGGCTGCAATATTACGGATTCGCAGCAGTACGGCAGCGACGGCACGGGAACGTTCTTCATGCGCGTCGAGGCCACGACGGCGTCCGGCCAGGCCGAGTTGCAGGCCGCGCTGGAGCCGGTTGCCCAGGCCTTCGGCATGCAGTGGAGCTTGAACCCCGCAGGCCGGAAGGTCCGGACCCTGCTGATGGCCAGCACCTCGGCTCACTGCCTTAACGACCTGCTCTTCCTGCAGCGTTCCGGGACCCTGCCGATCGAGATCCCCGCCATCGTCTCCAACCACAAGGACCTGGCCGGGCTGGCCGAGTTCTACGGCATCCCGTTCCACTACATCCCCGTCACACGGGACTCGAAGGCCCAGGCCGAGGACGAGCTGCGCGCCTTGATGGCGGAGCACGACATCGAACTCACCGTCCTGGCCCGTTACATGCAGATCCTCTCCGACGAGCTGTGCACAGAGCTCACCGGCAAGGCCATCAACATCCACCATTCCTTCCTGCCGTCCTTCAAGGGCGCCAAGCCCTACCACCAGGCCCACGCCCGCGGAGTGAAGCTCATCGGCGCCACCGCGCACTACGTCACGGCGGCCCTGGACGAGGGACCGATCATCGAGCAGGAAGTCATCCGGGTGGACCACCGGCGCACCGCCGAGCAGTTCGTCCAGATGGGCCGGGACGTGGAGGGCCGGACGCTGGCTCAGGCAGTGCAGTGGCACGCCGAACACCGCGTGCTGCTCGACGGCAACCGGACAGTTGTCTTTAACTGACACCGGTTCTTTACTGGAGGCATGGCAGCTTTGCGGGAGGAACTCCTTTCGGAGTTCGTCGCGTTACTCAAGGCTGAGGGCCGGCGCGGCGTGCTGGGGCTCAACTGCGCCCTCGGAACCGACGGGCTGCTCTTTGTCCAGTCCGGCATCCATTTCACCGGGGTGGACCCTTCGGAGGAAAACGTCCACTCCGCGCGCGCCCGGGGACTGGAGGTTGCCGTCGCCAGGGCCGCGTCCCTGCCTTTCGCCGACTCGGCGTTCCCCTCCGTCTGGGCCGCGGACGCCCTGGCGGGCCTGCCGCCGGAGCAGTGGGCCGGCGTCGTCCGCGAGCTGGAGCGGGTGACCGCTCCGGGCGCACCGATCGCCGTCGTGCTCCCCGAACCCGGCCAGGGTTTCACGATCCTCCGCTCCCCCGCCTGACCCAACTAGCTCGCAGCTGGGGCCGTTTTGGGGGCGCATAACGGCCCCAGCTGCGAGCTGGTTGGGCGCGGGCGTGGCCTAGGCTTGGGTCATGGCACCCCTCTACACTTTCGCCGGCGACACCCCGGCCGTCCACGACTCCGCCTTCATCGCTCCGACGGCCTCGGTCATCGGCAAGGCGACGCTGGCGGAAAACAGCAGCGCCTTCTACGGGGTTTCCGTCCGGGCGGACACCGCCGCAATCACGGTGGGCGCGGGCACCAACCTGCAGGACAACGTGGTGCTGCACGCCGACCCCGGCTTCCCCTGCACGGTCGGAGCGCGGGTCAGCGTCGGCCACAGCGCGGTGGTGCACGGCTGCACGGTCGAGGACGATTGCCTGATCGGGATGAGCGCCACGATCCTCAACGGCGCGGTGATCGGCGCGGGGTCCCTGGTTGCCGCCGGAGCGGTGGTGCTGGAAGGTACCGTCGTGCCGCCCCGCTCGCTCGTGGCCGGGGTTCCGGCCAAGGTCCGCCGCGAACTGAGCGACGAGGAGTTGGCCGGCGTGCAGCACAACGCGGCGCACTACCAGGACCTGGCCCGGGCCCACCGGGAGCTGCACAGCTCCTGACCGCCCGGGCCCGCTCCCCAGGACGCCGCGCGCGCCCTGTCCCGCGGGCGGTTAGTCCAGCGCGATCGGGCCGAACTCCTCGAGCAGTTCTCCCGGACCCGGGTTGCCCGGGGCGGTGCGGCCGCCGAGGTGGTTGACGACGCCCCACACCGCGTTCAGCCCGGTGGTGACGGCACCTTCGGCCCAGCCGGCCGTGAAGGAGACGTCATCGCCGGCCAAGAAGATCCCGCGTTGGTGCTCCGCCAGTTTGTCCTGCTTGAAGTGGGTGAAGAGCCGCTGCTGGTAGCGGTAGTGCCCCGGCAGGTTCGCCTTGAACGCGCCCATGAAGTTGGGGTCCGCTTCCCAGGAGACCGTGATCGGCTGGCCCACGATGTGTCCGGCGATGTCGACGTCGGGGTAAATCTGGGCGAGCGAGTGCAGCATCAGCTCCACGCGCTCGTCGGCATCGAGGGCCAGCCATTTCAGCGCATCGTCGTTCCAGGTGTAGGACAGCAGGATCACGGCCGGCTGGTCCGGACCGTTGTCCAGCAGGTAGGTGGCCCGGTTCAGCCGGTCCGTCAGCGTCATGGACAGGACCTCGCGGCCGGTGGTGGGATCGATGTCCTTCCAGAAGGGCCGGTCCACCATCACGAAGGTCTTCGACGACTGCATGTAATGCGAGCGCTCGATCGCCGTCCAGAGCTCGGCCGGGAACAGCTTCTCTTCGGTGTGGATCCGGGTGGACAGGAGCCACGACTGGCAGGTGGTCACCACGGCGGGGTACTCGGATTCGCGGCCCCACCGTTCCCGGACCCGGAAGTTCCCGTCCCCGTCCCGGGCGATCCGGTTCACCGCGCCGCGCGGGGCCCCGGCGTGCAGCGATGCGAGGGAGGTCCCGTCCGGCCAGTGGGCCATGCCCGACGGCGCGTGCTGCCAGAGTGCCTCGGGGAGCCGCTGCGCTCCGCCGGCGATGAGCCGGTGCTGGTCGTCGGCGTCCGTGTAGACAACGCGCAGGATTTCGAGGATGGAGTTGGGGAAGTCCGTGTCCCAGCCGCCGGTGCCGAATCCCACCTGGCCGAACGCCTCGCGATGGGCGAAGCCGGCCTGCTTGAACGAGTCGCTGCCGGCGATGAAGCCGTAAAACGTCTGTTCGTCCAGCAGCGGGAGCAGCTCATTCCAGAGCTCCTTGATCCTGGCCGTGTCCCGGGCCCGGATGGCGTCCTGCATCTCGGTGAACTTGGCGCCGTCGTTGACGGCGGCCTTCCAGGCGTCGGCCACTTCGCGGAAGAACGGCGGGAGGTCCGCCGGGGTTTCGGCGTAGTACTTCTCCCCCGCGAGCTCGATCACCGTGCTGGAGGTGGCCCCCGCCAACGGGTTGGGGAAGTCCTGCGTTTCCAGCCCGAGCAGGTCCACATAGTGGTAGAAGGCCTTGCCGGAAACCGGGAACCGCATCCCGCCGAGGTCGGCGACGATGCCGGCTGCGGAGGGGAAACTCGCGGTGCGGAGGCGGCCGCCGATCTGGTCCGCTTCGTAGACCACCGGGCGCAGGCCGAGCTTCATCAGTTCGTAGGCCGTGACCAGCCCGGAGAGGCCGGCCCCAACCACCGCGACTTCGGTCCCGTACAGCTCGGCGGGAATCGTCCCCAGACCGTCGGGGTGCGTCAGGTAGTGGTCGTAGCTGAACGGGAAGTCCGGGTTCAGCATGGTGATCGGCGCCTCGGCGGGGCCGCGGCCCCGCGCGTCAGGGCCGGGGGCGGGCAGTTCGGTGGCGGTGGTCATGAGTGGCCGGCTTTCGTCGGTTCGGGGCTGGAGGCAACGGTGTCGGTGGCCTGTCCGGCGGATAGCTCACGGTATTACTCGGAGCTCAGGGCCGCTACCCTCGAGTTCCTGCGGCCGTAGCCGAAGTAGGCGGCAACGCCCACGAGCATCCAGATGCCGAACGTCGCCCACGTGTCAGCGCCGAGGTTGGCCATCAGGTAGGCACACATCAGTGCTCCCAGGATGGGCGTGAGCGGAAACAGCGGGACACGGAAGGTCCGCTTGAGTTCCGGCCGCTTGCGGCGCAGGTAGATGACGGCGACGTTCACCAGCGCGAAGGCGAAGAGGGTGCCAATGCTGGTGGCGTCCGCCAGGGCGCCAAGCGGAACCAGGCCGGCGGCGAGGGCCACCAGGATGCCCACGATCAGGGTTCCGGCTACCGGGGTGCCGGTCCGCGCCGA
>JAODMA010000040.1 GCA_025464545.1 Arthrobacter sp.
ATTGTGGCTGTTCTCCCGTTGAGGCGCCAGGTTCTCCTAGAACAAGATGCGCTGGTACAGGATGTGGTCCTGCCAGGCGCCGGCAATCTCGAGGTAGGCGGGCGCCAACCCGATTTCCTCAAAGTGGGACCGCTTCAGGATCTTCTGCGAGGCGGCGTTCTGCGGCAAGGTCGCCGCCTGGAGCCGGTGCAGTCCCAGCTCCGTCCGGGCCGCGTCGACGGCGTAGGCAACGGCCGCCGAGCCTACCCCTCGCCCGGTGTAATCCTTGTCTACCCAATAGCCGAGGTGGGCGCTGAGGAATGGGCCACGGACAATGCCGCTCAACGTCATCACCCCCACTATGCGCCCCTCGTCGAGCAGCACCCAAGGAACATCGGAACCGGCGATGAACAAGGCCAGCTTTGACTCGATGCTGGCCGCCTGCCCGGCCACGGTAAAGAAGTCCTCGTTCCGCCGCGGCTCCCATGGAGCGAGATGTTCCCGGTTGCGCTGATACGCGGCACTCAGCCCTTCGGCGTCGGACACCCGCGGTACCCTTACCCGGACGCTGCCCACCAGGCGAACGCCGTTGCCCCCGAGAGATTCCATGTGCTCAAGTAAAGCAAACCCCGGCCACTCGGGAAGTGCCGCAATGCATGCGTCCAACCGTGGATCGCTGGCGGGCAGGGACTCAGGCTGCATCGTCGTCGTCGCTGTTCGTGTCGGTACCGCGGACAATCACGCTCTCGACGCCGTGCAGGTCCATCAGGTGCGGAACAAGGTTCCGCAGCGGGTGGTGCCCGAAGAACCGGACATCCATCGAGACCATCGGCTTCTGCTCATCCCCGGTCCTCCTCGTGCGCAGGATCGAGGAGCTGAACCCCATCGTGGTGGCGATTTCGAGCACCTGCCGCAGCACGCCCCGGCCGTCGGCGTAGGTGATATGCAGGACGCGGTTCCGGTCCACGGAGGGGATTTTCCGTACCGCCGGCGCAACGACGAACAGCGTAATGAGGTGGAATACCGTCAGCACCACGGCCAGGGAGACCATTCCGGCTCCACAGGCCATCCCCACCGCGGCGGACACCCAGATGGTCGCGGCCGTGGTGAGTCCCCGGACGACGTCCCGACCCTTGAAGATGACACCGGCACCGAGGAAGCCGATTCCGCTCACGATCTGCGCGGCTATCCGGGACGGATCTATCGCCACATCCGGGTCGAGCACGAAGGCGAACCCGTAGGCCGAGATGAGCGTGAACGCGCAGGACCCCAGCCCCACGAGCACGTGGGTCCGGTATCCGGCACTCTTCTGCCGGACCTGCCGTTCGATGCCTATGAGCGAGGTCAGGACAAAGGTTGCGAGCAGAAGCAGGAGTTCCACCAGGCTCGTCTCGGTGAAAAGTCCCAGCATCTCGACCATGCCGTGCGCCCTTCCTGGCCGGGCAAGGAGAGCGGGCCGGCCGGTGCCATTCGCGTGTACAGCCGACTCTAGCAATCACACCCCGCGCCCTGAAGTAGCTCCCGGGTAGCGGCCACGCCCAGCCCGGCGCTGCCGACGAGCGCACGGATCAGCTTGAGCCGGCGGACGTGGGAGTCGTCGTACTCGTTCCGGTGGGATCCCGCGGCGACCGGGTAAAGGACCGGCTGGCGGGCACGCCGTAGGCTTTCCGCGGGGCCGGATCGGTGCTTGGATGGAGGCGGCAGCCACCTGACCGGAGGAGATATCCGTGGAGGACCCCTATGAACTTGAACGCTTTGTCACCGCCCAGGATGAAGGGGGAACCTATCGTCAGGCTCTCGCGGAGCTTCGGCAGGGCGCCAAGCGAAGCCACTGGATGTGGTTTGTCTTCCCCCAGCTTGCAGGCCTCGGGCACAGCGCGACAGCCAGGAGATACGCCCTCTCCGGCCTTGACGAAGCTCGAGCCTACATCCGGCATCCGCTGCTGGGCCCGCGCCTGCTCGAAGGCGCCGCGGCTCTGGCCAGCCTGGACGGTCGTACCGCCGGGCAGATCTTCGGCGGCACGGATGCGAAAAAACTGCGCTCCTCTCTCACCCTGTTCCTGCGCGCAGATCCTGAGGAACCCGTCTTCCAGCGCCTTCTTGATAAGTACTTCGAGGGCCTGCCCGATACCGCCACCGACCAGCTCCTCGAGGCGGAAGCTTGAGAAGTCCGGTCGCGCAGCGCCGCCGACATAGCGGGATCAGTTCGCGGTCGATCTTGATCAGCGACCGCCGCAGTGACGTCGTCGGCGAGGAAGTCACCGCCATGTCGGGCCGCATATCGATAAATGATTGAGGTGTGTCTGTCCTACAGTTCCCCGAATACTGCGGGCTGTCGCGGGACCGCCGAATGATGCCGCTGTCTGTGCTCACACTAGGTATTGCCCGCTGACGGGCAAACAGTTCACGGTGTTGCACCGCGGGCGGCCGCCTCACGTGCCGCGGATTCAATCCTTGCCCGGTGCTCGGCCCATTCGGCCGGCGTCCGTCCGGTCAGGTTCGGATCTCCGGGGCGCTGCCCGGCTGTCCCGTCGATCAGCTCGCGAAGGATATCCGCGTGCCCGAGGTGGTGAGCCGTCTCGACACACATGTGGACCAGGATCTGGTGCAGAGTCACGTGGCGCCGCTCCTCGGGCCACCACGGCACCTCGCCCCGTGCGTCGGCCGGGAGTTGTTCGATCGTTGCGTCGCTGTGTGCGGCGGACAGCCGGTGCAGCTCGAGGATCTCCTCCCGGGACTCATCCGCGGACGCCCACATATCGGCATCGGGTTCGGCGCCGTCCGCCAGCCACGGGAGCTCCAGACCGCTCGGCCGGCCGAACACCTCGCCGAAGTACCCGAGCTCTACGCTGGCCACATGCTTGACCAGGCCCAGCAGATTCGTGCCGGTTGCCGTCAGGGGGCGACGTGCGTCGTACTCGCTGAGGCCCTCGAGCTTCCCCAACAAGTCTGCACGGCGGACGCGCAGGTACCGGTGCAAAGTCGCCTTCTCATCCATGACCCGGACTATACCGAACCCCAGTGTCAGCACGGGTATCGACGGACGGGCCGAGGCGGAGGAGGATTAAGGGGCAGTCACAAAAAGGAGGTCAGTGATGTGCTATCAGTACAACAGGGATTTCGGGCGGGACGTCCGGAAGGATGCCGCAAAGGAATCTGAGGAGCGCGCCGAGCCCCGGGCGGAAGAGAAGGACGTAAGGTTCTGGGCCTTCCCCCGCCGGAGCAGGGAGTTCACGGTCGAGGAACCGGCACCGGTTGACCGCACCCGCGAGAAGGTTTAGCCGCCACACAGAGGAAGGCTCCTCAGCGAGGGGCCTTCCTTCCGCGTTCCGGAGGGACCTTCGCTGCCGGAACGCGGAAGGTAAGGGAGACTGGAAGCTCCCGATCGTAAAGGCAGGACACCCTTGATTAATCTGCAGCAGGACGCTGACGGCTTCATCCGCATGAACCGGCATTTCCCCGGCAGCACGCTCGTTTCCATCACATTCAGCGACGGGTCAACAGAGCAGTTCTTCGGTCGCCAGCTCAACCAGGTCTACGACGAAGCCTTGGCGGTGTACCGGGCGGAGAACCATCTTGACGCGAAGGGGTACTCCCGGGCACCGAAGAAAACGGTCCAGCCGGCACACAAGATCGAGTTCGTGGCGGTTCATCCCGGCATGGCGCAGTAGCCGCTGTTGGCCGGGTCGGTGGAGGCGGCGGTTCTGGACCAGTCCGGCGCTGAAGTCGTCAGCATTTCCAGCGGCATGTACGGTGACGGCGCCGCGGGCCGCGTCAAAGGGACAGTCCTGGACCAGGCACCGGTACCTGGGATTACCGACACCACCGGTAAACCCGCCGAGTTCGGTTTCGCCCTCGACGAGGTCCAGCCCGACGCAGCTCGTACTACTTCATGGACGTCCGGCTCGCCTCAGAGTTCCTGCCCACGCAGGATAGTTCCGGATCGAACCAGGTTCCCCAGCCCAACGGGATTGTGGCCGCCTACGTGGTCTTTGACTACCATGCTTTGCAGGGAAAACCCGAACTCGATCAGAACGTTCTGCACGGCGGTCTCGAGCTCATCACCATCCGCTGTCAGGAGTCGCTGATATCCGACCTTGTCTGCTGCTTGAGCATCTTCGAGGCGGGTAACTGCTGCTCTCTCTGGATGGTCCTGGAGACGAGGACGACCCCAACATCACCGATGCTGAGGTCGTCGTCGAGTACGACTGAGGTCAGTAGATGGTGACCACCGGTTCCTTGACATAGGCGCGCTGCTCGTACGTCGGCTGGAGTGTGCTGCTACCCGAGCCGCGGTAGAGCCCGCTGTGCCAGACGACCCACTGGGAGTCCCACGCTTCGGCGTCGTGACACCACGTTTGCTGGCCGATCTCGGCGCCCGCAGGGTCGAGGCTGACGCACGCAAGGGACTGCACTGCGTCAGCACGGTACGTCACCATCGCGTACGTTGCGTAGCCGTCCACGTACGGCATGAGCGGGATGCTCCATGCGTTGACGTTGGAGCCGTCGTCGCCCCACAGGCGCCAGTATCCGTTCTCCACGCGGAGCGCGACCTGGGCGTAGCGCCAACCACCATCCGTGTCGGGACCGTGCAGCTGGACCAAGGAGTGCCATGACCTCCCGTCGTTCTTGGCAGCGCCGAGGACCGGCTTGAGCCAGCCCTTCCACTGCGTCTTCTTCCCGGGCGCAGACAGCGTCGCAGCCGCCTGCGACGTGCCGACCTTGATCTCACTGCGGCGCGTGAGGTCAGGCGTCGCGTCAGCGGGTGCGCCGGTGATCCACCAGTCGGTCGTCCCGTACTGTCCGGGCTTCATGCCGTTCCACTCCGAGGCGGTGTACCACGCGGGCTGACCCATACCGTTGGGTGCGGCCATGGGCCCGTAGGTCGTATGGCCATCCGCTGATGCGCTGACCGTGGGCGCGAGCATGAGGGCAGCCGCCACCAAGCCCACGATGCTGCGTCGAATGATGATCACAGTCCAGCCTCCTTCATGCACTGCTTCCACAGCTCGTCGTTGCGCTTGGCCCACCGTTCGGAGGCCTCCCACTCGAGCTGGTCGTAGTGCGTCCCGCTGTGGATGCGGTGCGAACATTTTACCGACCAGCCCTTCATCGCGCCACAGCCGGCGCACCCGCTTCCTGTCCAGTGCCATACCGCCCCACGATGTCCGCTCCTAAGGTCTGAAAGCGGTCATCCTGATGATGTCTCTTCAATGAGCGAATGGGATGAACGGCACAAGATCCGCTGTCACTGCCCATAACCAGCGCCGTGGCCGCGCTCCTGGCGTGGCAGTTCCAGCAGGGCGAGGAGCGGCTGGCCGGGGGCGAGGCCCATCGAGACTCCGGGCGGGTCTTCGCCTATGAGGACGGGCGCCAGCTGTGGCCTGGCTACCCTTCCAAGCTCTTCGAGCTGATGGTGACGAAGCTGGGGCTGCCGTCCATGCGGTTCCATGACCTCAGGCACCTGCACGCGTCGCTGATGCTGGCCTCCGGTCAGGACCTGGCGATCGTGTCAAAGACCATGGGGCACAGCAACAGCCAGATCACGCGGGACCTGTACGCGCACATGGTGGGGGACGCAGCCCGCAACGCCGCGGAAGCTGCGTCCTCACTGCTGCCGGTGTCAAAGAAAAGCCAAGGTGTGCTCACAAGTGTGATCACCGAGCAATAAAAAAGACCCGCCCGGACCTCCGAAGAGATCCGAACGGGTCTAAATTCCCTGAAAATCCGGGACTGTGGCAGATGAGGGATTCGAACCCCCGTAGGCGTTGCCAGCTGATTTACAGTCAGCCCCCTTTGGCCGCTCGGGTAATCTGCCGAACTTCAAAAGAAGATCACTCGCGGTTTCCAGTCCCAGAACGCCTGTTTCCAGTCCGTTCCGCTTCCAGCACCCGCGGGCAAGACAACTTTACAGAACTTCCGCCGAAGAATCGAATCGGCGCCTCAGAGGCCCAGAAATGGGCCAAAATGCCCGGAAAATCAGGCCTCTCCGAAAATGCGGCCGGCCAGCCTCGCCTCGAATCGTGCCGCCTGCTCCGGCGTGACCTGGTTCAGCCCGACGGCGCGGGCCAGGTCCGTGTGGACACCGTCCATGCGCGCCGAGGCATCGGGGGCCGGGCTCAGGATGATGGAGGCCGCCAGCGCGGCGGCGGCAACAGAGGTCGCCGTCGCGGCCAGCGTGGTGGCAGCGGCGGCGGTGGTGCGGGTGACGTAGCGGACGGCCTTATGGTGCATGTTTTTGCCTTTCAGCAGCGGTTCCAACCCGTGCAACTCTTCCGCGCCTGGCTTCGTTCCCGCCGTGATTGAGCTATGAGCGGACTGTGAAACGTCGTCCCGCCCGGCCGCCCTCCAGAACGGGGGCATCCGTACTAGGCTGGAATGCAGACAACCGGCCTCACATCAGGCACCCGGCTAACCATCAGGAGGAAAGTCATGGCAGGCGAATCCACGTTCGACGTCGTCAGCAAGGTAGACAAGCAGGAGGTCGCCAACGCGCTGAACCAAGCACAAAAGGAAATTGCCCAGCGCTACGACTTCAAGGGCGTCGGCGCCGAGGTTGATTTCAGCGGCGAGAAGATCCTGATGAAGGCCAACTCGGAAGAGCGGGTGCTGGCGGTGCTCGACGTGCTGCAGTCCAAGCTCATCCGCCGCGGCATCTCGCTGAAGTCCCTCGACACTGGCGAGCCCTACGCCTCCGGCAAGGAATTCCGGCTCGAGGCCTCCATCAAGGAGGGCATCGCCCAGGACCTCGCCAAGAAGATCAACAAGCTGATCCGGGACGAGGCCCCCAAGTCCGTTAAGTCGCAGATCCAGGGCGACGAGCTCCGGGTGACGTCGAAGTCCCGCGATGACCTCCAGGAGACCATGAACCTGCTCAAGGGCTTCGACGAAGCCGACCTGCAGTTCGTCAACTTCCGCAGCTAAGCCCACTTCTGCCGCGTGATTACACGGAAGTTGCTTCCGTAGTCCGCGCAGAGTCCGCAGAATCCCCGAGGACCGCAGCGATCAGCCTTGATCCTGCGGTCCTTGTTTTGTCTTCGGCAGTCGGCCAGAGGTGAGAGTAAGTGTTGAGAGTAATCGAAGGCACTGCGTGGCCGAGTGCCCGCTGCACGGTTACGACGTCGCACCCATCGGCGATGAGTCCGGAAGCGTAGAAGTGTCGGAGGTCATGAAGGGTGAATTCGCCTATGCCGGAGGCTTCGCGAACCTGCCGCCAGCGATCGGCCGCTGAGTTGCGGTTGAAGTACGTGCCGCCGTACCCGAACAGCCATTTCTCTTCGCCGAAGACTCCGATGGTTTCGACATGCATGGCTAGGACTTTGACCAGCTCATCGGCCACGTAGACAACCCGTTCGGAGCCATGCTTGGGCGGAACGACCTCTGCCGACGTTTTGGTGTTTCCTTGGATCTGCCGAGAGACCCTGATAGTCCTGCGCAGGAAGTCCACGTCCGCGAGCTGTAGGCCCGCTGCTTCGCCCAGGCGGAGCCCGGCAAACGCGCAGACGGAGATGAAGGGGGCAAACCAGTCCGGGGCGGCCTCCAGCGCGTCCCCGAGCTGCTTTCCCGTGGGAATTGTCATGGCTGCTTCACGACGGCGCTCACGGGGCAGCTTCGCTCCCGCACAAGGGTTTTCCGAGATGACCTTATCCGTGACTGCCGCGCGGAAGGCGGAACTGACGATGTTGTAATAGACCTTCACCGTGGCCGGCGCCAGCCTCCCGGACATCCCCTTGACCCAAGCCTGCACGTGGGACGGCAGGATGGAACGGATCTGATGCTCGCGGAATGTGGCTATCGCGAGCGCCTGTTCGGCTTTCAGTTTGGTTCCGGTGGCCCAAACCTGAGCAGCCGCCCATTGCTCAAACCACTGGGCAAAGGTGATCTTCCCGGCCTTCGGATCCACGTACCGGCCTGTGACCACAGAGGCCGTCACTTCATCAAGCCACCGCTGAGCGTCTACCTTCCGGGCAAAGTGCCTGGCATGTTCTTTCCCTGCGCGGTCGCGGTAGCGGGCCCGCCAGGACCCGCTATCCCTTTTCTGGATGCTTGCCATGCAACCTCTCCCGCATTCCGTTTTCCGAGCTTGGTCTTGCGTCAATATCGATACGTTCAAGTTCAGCACGCTCATCGTCGGGCATATCTGCC
>JAODMA010000044.1 GCA_025464545.1 Arthrobacter sp.
GAATTACGCTGCCCCAGGGGGAAGGCAACGTCCCTGTGGATTGTCCACACTCATTTGTAGGTGTTTGCTCGCGCTGCGACGCCGAGCAATCGAACGGCACAGAGCGGTCTGGCCCGCCCCTGTGTGAGTGATTTCACGCTGCCTCGGCTACGTGGCGACCGGGTGCCGACTTAGACTGGATCGCGGACGTAGAAGTTCTGCCACCGGGTCTGCGTTCGCAGCCGGTGGTTTTTCTTTGCGACACATGCGTGCACCGGGGTGGACCGAAGCCCCGGCGATGCCCGGGTTCCGGATACCCTCCGGCGGCCGACTTCCACATACGAAGACGTATGTGGTGGATTCTAGGAAGGTAATTCTGTGAGCCAGACGTCAGATTCTTGTCTTGATACGTGGATGGGCCGTGAGGCGCTCGCCGAGGCCATGATCCCGGTGATCGGCCGGCTGTACCGCGAGAACAACGTGGTGACTTCCATCCACGGCCGGAGCCTCATCAACAAGTCAACCATGAACATCCTCAAGGCGCACCGTTTCGCCCGTCGGATGAGCAAGGAAGAGCTGCGCCTCGAAGAGACCGCGCCGCTGCTGGACGCGTTGACCAAGCTGGATCTCGGCGCGGCAGCAATCGACATTGCGCGACTCACCGAGAAGTACCGTGCCGCGGGCGATGGCATCAGCCTGGATGAGTTCCTCCGTGAAGAGCTTGCCGACGTCGTGGGCAAGCGCGGCGGCGACGACCGGACCAGCACCGACGTCGTTCTCTACGGCTTCGGGCGCATCGGCCGGCTCCTTGCCCGCCTCCTGATCGAAAAGGCCGGTGGCGGCCACGGCCTGCGGCTGCGCGCCGTCGTGGTCCGCCGCGGCTCGGACAACGACCTGGCCAAGCGAGCCAGCCTGCTGCGCCGCGACTCGGTGCACGGCTCATTCGAAGGCACCATCAAGGTGGACCTCGAGAACGACACGATCACCGCCAACGGTGTGCAGATCCGGGTCATCTACTCGGACAACCCGGCCACGGTCGATTACTCCGCCTACGGCATCCACGACGCACTGGTCGTCGACAACACCGGCCGCTGGCGCGACGCCGAGGGACTGTCCCAGCACCTGCAGAGCAAGGGCGTTTCCCGGGTGCTCCTCACCGCTCCCGGCAAGGGCGAGCTGAAGAACATCGTGCACGGCATCAACCACGCGTCGATCACCGACTCGGACAAGATCGTCTCCGCGGCTTCCTGCACCACCAACGCCATCACCCCGGTCCTGAAGGCGATCAACGACCGTTACGGTGTGGTCCACGGCCACGTGGAAACCGTCCACTCTTTCACCAACGACCAGAACCTGATCGACAACTTCCACAAGGGCGACCGCCGCGGACGTTCCGCCGCGCTGAACATGGTCATCACCGAGACGGGTGCCGCGAAGGCCGTGGCGAAGGCCCTCCCGGAACTCCTCGGCAAACTCACCGGTAGCTCCATCCGGGTCCCCACCCCGGACGTGTCGCTGGCCATCCTCAACCTGAGCCTGGAAAAAGGCACCAGCAAGGAGGAAGTCAACGACTATCTGCGGGAGATGTCGCTGCACTCCGAGCTGCGCAAACAGGTCGACTACATCGATTCGCCCGAGGTTGTCTCCACTGACTTCGTCGGCTCCCGCCGCGCCGGTATCGTCGACGGCCTGGCCACGATCTCAAACGATAAGAACCTCGTCCTCTATGTCTGGTACGACAACGAGTTTGGCTACAGCTGCCAGGTTGTCCGCGTCATGGAGGAAATGGCGGGCGTGAACCCGCCGTCGTTCCCGGCCAAGGATGCGGCCTCGATCCTGGCTGCCGCCGGTCTGCCGGCCGAGGTCTGACACCGGGCACGCCCCTGACCGGGGCGGATTCTTCGTTTCCCGGCCGATCCTCTGGAATCGGCCGGGAAAGGCACCCACAATGGAGCCATGGAACAGAACTCGGCTGTGGAGCATGAAACCACCCTGGAACACGCCCTGGACATCGCCCGCCGGAACGCCAAGGAAGCCAAACGGCTCTTTGACGATGCACTCTCCAAGCGGGATGCCGGCGAGATTGACAACGCAAGGGTCAAGCAGCTCGAGGAGTTGCTGATCATTGCCAATGAAGACCTGGTGCGGGTGACCAGGGAGCAGTAGCCCCGCGCGGGGTTCCTACCCCCGGCAGTGCCGCCACTCTCCCTCCACACTGTGGACAAGCCCAGGAGCGTCGTACCCCTGGCCTAGGCTTCAGGCATGCAGCCAGAAAGCCCCGCTTCGAAGCGCCAAGGCCGGGTCCTGCCTTGACGGTCACCTGGGCGGAGTTCCGCCGGGCGCGCCGACGTTCCGGCCTGGCCTGGGTCATCCTGGCCGCCGGGGCCTTCCTCGTGGTGGGAGGGCTGGCCTGGTTTTTCGCGGTCGGCCAGTTCACCGCCATCGCGCCGCCGGCCAACGGTCCCCGCGCGGCCCCGGTCCTCGCCCAGGGCTGGATGAAGGCCGTGCCCTCGATCAGCGGCGTCCCGCCCGGAACGGCAATTGCCTTGCTGGACACCCTGCCGGTCAAGGGCCGGGCCGCAAGCGGCAACTATGACCGGGCAGCGTTCGGCCAGACGTGGCTGGACGTGGACCACAACGGCTGCGATACCCGCAACGACATTCTCCGCCGCGACCTGACCGGTGTGGCCTTCAGCGAAGACTCCCGTTGCCGAGTGGCCGGCGGGTCCTTCCAGGAACCCTACACCGGGCAGCTGATCGCCTTCCGCCGGGGCGCAGAGAGCAGCAAAGCCGTGCAGATCGACCACGTCGTGGCGCTCGGGGATGCCTGGCAGAAAGGGGCGCAACAGCTGACAGCCCGACAGCGCGAGCACCTGGCGAACGACCCGCTGAACCTGATCGCCGTGGACGGGCCTGCGAACCAGGACAAGAGCGCGTCCGACGCCGCCGCCTGGCTCCCGCCGAACAAGAACTTCCGTTGCCACTATGTCGCCCGGCAGATTTCGATCAAGGCCGCTTACCGACTGTGGGTCACGCCGGTGGAGAAAGACGCGATGAAACGGGTCCTGGGATCCTGCCCGCATCAGCAGACGGTTGTCCCGCGCCCCGTTCGTTGAGCTTTGGCAGGGCCCGGACGGCAGGTAGGGTAACCGGCATGGACATCATCCTGGTACCCGGATTCTGGTTGGACGCCTCCTCCTGGGAGGAGGTCACCCCGCCGCTGGTCGCGGCAGGGCATGCGGTCCACCCGCTCACCCTGCCGGGACTGGAGTCAGTCGACGCGCCGCGCGCCGGCATCGGCCTGCGCACCCACATCGACGCCGTCGTAGCGAAGATCGATTCCTTCGACGCCCCGGTGGTCCTCGTTGGCCATTCGGGCGGGGGAGCCATAGTCCATGGCGCCGTCGACGCCCGCCCGGACCGGGTGGCCCGGGCAGTCTACGTGGACAGCGGCCCGCTCGGCGAGGGCGGTGTGATCAACGATGAGCTCCCGGAAGAGGGCGACGACGTGCCGCTGCCGCCGTGGGAGCTGTTCGATGACGAGGACCTCGTCGACCTGAGCGATGAACTGCGGGCCATGTTCCGGGGCCGCGCGATCCCGCAGCCACGGGGTGTGGCGCAGGACCAGCAGCACCTGGCGGATGAGCGCCGCTATGAGGTCCCGGCCACCGTGATCGCCTGCGAGTTCCCGTCCTCGATGCTGACCCAGATGATTGAGTCCGGCCACCCGTATGTGGCCGAGCTCGGACGGGTCCGCGACGTTGAATACGTTGATCTGCCCACCGGCCACTGGCCCCAGTTCACCAAGCCGGCCGAGCTGGGCGCCGCGATCCAGGCCGCCGTCGGCCGCGCTTCGGGGAGCTAGCCGGCTCACTCCTGCGCGGCGGAAAACCAATATCGCGCGTCAGTGCCCGAATGGGTCCGGGTCCACGCCCGGCATCCAGGTCAGTCCGGGGACGCCCCAGCCGCTTTTCTTAGCCTGCTTCCTGGCCTTGCGGGCGTACCGGTCGATCAGCCGGTTGACGTACAGCTTGCCGTCGAGGTGGTCGTATTCGTGCTGGATCACCCGGGCGAACCACCCGGTGGCCTCGAATTCCACGAGCTTGCCCTCGCCATCGAAGCCCTGCACGCGGGCCCACTCGGCGCGCTTCAGCGGGTACTGCCCGCCAGGAAAGGACAGGCAGCCTTCCTCTTCCTCGTCCGGGTCCGGCAGTGCACCGGACACCTTGGAGAGGGTCAGCACCGGGTTGACGACGACCCCGGACGAGGGTGCGCCGTCGTCATTGGCGTACTTGTAGACGAAGAGCCGCTTCCCCACGCCAACCTGGGGTGCGGCCAGGCCGACCCCGTTGGCGGCTTCGTTGGTCTCGAACATGTCCGCGATCAGGGTGCGGAGCTCGTCGTCGAAGACTTCGACTTCCGCGGCCCGGCGGTGCAGTACGGGCTCGCCCCA
>JAODMA010000106.1 GCA_025464545.1 Arthrobacter sp.
AGCGGTCCGGCGGTGCTCAGGGCGAGGGCTTCGGCAACGGCAGGCAGATATTCCACCCGCCGGGAGGGTTCAATGCCGCCCGAGGCCGTGACGATGACCGATGGTTTGGCGTCGTCGATCCGGGCCGCCAGCTCTTTGGGCGCGAATCCGCCGAACACCACTGAATGCACCGCCCCCAGCCGTGCGGTCGCCAGCATGGCAATGGCCGCTTCGGGGATCATGGGCATGTAGATGACCACGCGATCGCCCTTGCCCACGCCCTGCGAGCGCAGAACTCCGGCAAACCGTGCCACCAGTGCAGTGAGTTCGGCATACGTGAAGCTACGTTTGATTCCCAGCATCGCGGAGTCGTAGATGAGGGCGTCCTGGTCACCGCGGCCGGCTTCGACGTGCCGGTCAAGGGCGTTGTAGCAGGTGTTCAGGATGCCGTCCGGAAACCAGCGGTAGAGCGGGGCCGCCGAGGCATCCAGCGCCGCGGACGGTTCCCTGCTCCACGACACCGTCCTGGAAGCCTCCAGCCAGAAGTCGTTCGGCCTTTCCATGCTCCGTGCGTAGGTGTCCCGATAGTTCGTGCTGGCCATTGCTCTGCTCCCGTCGACGCTGACATCTTGCGACCCATGGTATGCCGACTGCGCGTTCCGGACAAGGGTTCTGTATACATAGACAACAGATTCGGGGCAATTCTCGTCGGAAGCTTGGGCTTCGATGCAGTCTGTGTATACACTGGCATCATCCACGGAATGAAGGGAGGGGACCTTGCGAGCCAGCGACAAAGCCTACGCGGCACTCCGCGAAGACATCATCGAATGGCGCCTCGCGCCAGGTACCGTCCTCGCCGAAGTGGAACAGTCTGAACGCCTCGGCGTGTCCCGCACTCCGGTCCGGGAGGCGCTCAGCAGGCTGAACGCGGAAGGGCTCACGACGGCGGCGGGCGGCCGCGGCGTCGTCGTCACCGATATCTCCCTGGACGACATCGACGAGATGTTCGAGCTCCGTGAGACCCTCGAGGGCAAGGCAGCGGCCCTCGCCGCCGAACGGGGCGAGCGGGCCGTATTCGAACAGCTCCACGCCGACCTTCTGCGCGCGCCCGAACTGATCAGCCAGGACGATCCCGCCCGGCACGCCTACTATGCGCTGGTGGGACGCCTCGATGAGGCGATCGACGCCGCCATCTCCAACTCCTACCTCGCCCAGGCGATGCGCAGCCTGCGGGTCCACCTGGTCCGGGTCCGCCGCCTCGCGGCCGATGACGCACCGCGCCTGAACGCGGCCGCCGTCGAACACGCGGCGATTGCCGAGGCCATCGCCGCCGGTAACGCCAGACTCGCCGAAGCGGCCACCACCCTGCATCTGCACCGCAGCCTTTCCCACGTCAAAGCCACCCACTCACCTACTGAGGAGCACCATGGTTAAGCTCAACCACGTCCGTGTCTACAAGAGCGAAGAGAACCTCGCCCGTGAAGACCAGCTGGCCCACAAGATCGCAGAGGTCGCCGCCGACCCCGTCGAGGTCACCCCGGACGTCACCGAGATGGTCATCAACCGGGTCATCGACAACGCGTCCGTCGCCATCGCTTCCCTGAACCGCGGGCCCATCGTCGCCGCCCGCGCCCAGGCACTGACCCACGCCCCCACCACCAACGGCAAGGGCGCCGGCGTCTTTGGCATCACCGACAGGGTCTCCCCCGAATGGGCAGCCTGGGCCAACGGCGTGGCCGTCCGCGAACTCGACTACCACGACACCTTCCTGGCCGCCGACTACTCGCACCCGGGCGACAACATCCCGCCGGTCCTCGCCGTTGCACAGCACGTCGGAGCCAGCGGCCGGGACCTGATCCGCGGCATCGCCACCGGCTACGAGATCCAGGTCAACCTGGTCAAGGCCATCTGCCTGCACAAGCACAAGATCGACCACGTCGCGCACCTGGGTCCCTCCGCAGCCGC
Organism: Arthrobacter sp.; assembly: GCA_025464545.1. Classification (GTDB taxonomy): domain Bacteria; phylum Actinomycetota; class Actinomycetes; order Actinomycetales; family Micrococcaceae; genus Arthrobacter. The sequence continues at coordinate 1,945 of JAODMA010000106.1, forward strand.
CGGCATCGGCACCCTGCTTGGTCTTGACGTCGAGACGATCTTCCAGTCGGTCGGGCAGGGCCTGCACACCACCACGGCGACGCGGCAGTCCCGCAAGGGCGAGATCTCCACCTGGAAGGCCCACGCTCCGGCCTTTGCCGGCAAGATGGCCGTCGAATCCGCGGACCGTGCGATGCGCGGACAGACCTCCCCGGTGCCGATCTACGAGGGCGAAGACGGCGTCATCGCGTGGATGCTGGATGGCCCGGACGCTTCCTACACCGTGCCGCTGCCCGAAGCCGGGGAAGCCAAGCGCGCCATCCTGGACACGTACACCAAAGAACACTCGGCCGAATACCAGGCCCAGGCCTGGATCGACCTCGCCCGCAAGCTGCATCGCGAACACCCCGAGGTCACCGACCCGGCCAGGGTGGCGTCGGTGCTGATCAAGACCAGCCACCACACGCACTACGTGATCGGCTCCGGCGCCAACGACCCGCAGAAGTACGATCCCACGGCGAGCCGAGAGACGCTGGACCACTCCATCCCGTACATCTTCACCGTCGCGCTGCAGGATGGTGCCTGGCACCATGTCGATTCCTATGCCCCGGAACGCGCGGGCCGCGCCGACACCGTGGAACTGTGGCACAAGGTCACGACGGTCGAGGATCCGGAATGGACCCGGCGCTACCACTCCCTCGATATCGCCGAGAAGGCCTTCGGCGGTTCCGTGGAGATCACCCTGACGGACGGCACGGTCGTCACCGACCAGATCGCCGTCGCCGATGCCCACCCGCTGGGCGCCCGGCCGTTCGCGCGGGAACAGTACGTGAACAAATTCCGCACCCTCGCAGCCGGCCTCGTCGATGACGAGGAAATCGAGCGTTTCCTGGACGCTGCCGCCCGGCTCCCCGAGCTGGCAGCCGGCGAGCTGGACCAGCTCAATATCAAAGCGGCCGACGGCGTGATCAACCTGGCGGCGGCACCGAAGGGACTCTTCTAATGCTGTATTCGAAGGTTACGCCGGAGCAGAAGCGGATTCGGTTCCGCGAACTCCTGGCCTCCGGCACCATCCAACAGTTCCCCGGCGCGTTCAACCCGCTGTCCGCACGGCTGATCGAGGAGAAGGGCTTCGCTGGGGTCTACATTTCCGGTGCCGTCCTCGCCAATGATCTCGGCCTGCCGGACATCGGCTTGACCACGCTGACCGAGGTCGCCACCCGGGCCGGGCAGATTGCCCGGATGACCGATCTTCCGGCTATTGTCGACGCCGACACCGGCTTCGGCGAGCCGATGAATGTGGCCCGCAGCGTCCAAGAACTCGAGAACGCCGGCCTGGCGGGCTGCCACATTGAGGACCAGTTCAACCCGAAGCGCTGCGGCCATCTGGACGGCAAGAACGTCGTGGACCTGGACACCGCCACGAAGCGCATCCGGGCTGCTGCCGACGCGCGGCGTGACCCGAACTTCCTGATCATGGCCCGCACCGATATCCGCGCCACGGACGGACTGCAGGCCGCCCAGGACCGCGCGAAGGCGCTCGTGGAGGCGGGGGCGGACGCGATCTTCCCCGAGGCCATGAAGGACCTCAGCGAATTTCAGGCGATCCGCGACGCCGTCGACGTGCCCATCCTGGCCAACATGACCGAATTCGGCCAGAGCGCCCTGTTTACGGTCGATGAGCTGGCCGGCGTCGGGGTCAACATGATCATCTATCCGGTCACGCTGCTCCGTAGTGCCATGGGCGCTGCGGAGCGTACTCTGGAATCGATCAGGGCCGACGGAACGCAGGAGGCACAGGTTGGAAGCATGCTGACCCGTGCGCGTTTGTATGACCTCGTTGACTACGAGGCCTACAACCGCTTCGATACCGGGGTCTTCAATTTCCAGATTCCCGGCAAGTAAGCTCCACATGGATTTCCGGCCCCGGCCGGCACAACAGGCGACAGGAACAAAGGAGTTTCAGCATGGCTGAACAAGACATCAAAAAGGGCCTCGCCGGCGTCGTGGTGGACTACACCGCGGTCTCGAAGGTAAACCCGGACACCAACTCGCTGCTGTACCGCGGTTACCCCGTG
>JAODMA010000152.1 GCA_025464545.1 Arthrobacter sp.
TGGCTCATGGGCATGAAGGATAACTACAAGTCCTACAAGGGCAACAGCGCCGCCATGAAGGCCGTCAACGCCGGCGAAGTGGACGCCGCCTTGATCTACCACTACTACTACTACGGTGACCAGGCCAAGACCGGCGAGAACTCCAAGAACGTCACCCCGTACTACTTCAAGAACCAGGATCCGGGCGCCTTCGTCTCCGTGTCCGGCGGCGGAGACCTGAACTCTTCCAAGAACGCGGCCGCGGCCCAGGCGTTCGTCCAGTTCATCACGGGCAAGAAGGGCCAGGAGATCCTGCAGAAGGGCACCTCTTTCGAGTACGCCATCGCCTCCGGTGTTCCGGCCAACGAGAAGCTCGTTCCGCTGACGGAGCTGCAGGCCCCCGTCGTGGATCCGGCCAAGCTCAATTCCGCCAAGGTCACCGAACTGATGACCAAGGCGGGGCTGCTCTAACAGCTGTGACAAGCAGGCTGGCGGTCCCCGCATTCTCCGGGGACACGACGACGGCGGGCAGGGGCAAACGCCCCCGCCCGCCTTTCGGCGTTTCCGTTGTAGCAATCCTTGCGGTCCTGATCGCGTTGTTCTCGCTCATTCCGCTTGGTTACGTTCTCGTGATGACTGCCGCCACCGGATGGGACACCGCCGTCGCCCTGATTTTCCGGGAACGCGTGGGCGAGCTGCTGCTGAACACAGTGCTGTTGATGGTGTTCACGGTGCCGCTGTGCCTCGTGTTCGGCGTCGGCGGGGCCTGGCTGGTGGAGCGCACCCAGCTGCAGTGCCACAAGTGGTGGGCGGTTTTGCTCGCGGCCCCGCTGGCCATCCCCGCCTTCGTCAACAGCTACGCCTGGGTCTCGGCGGTGCCTTCGCTCGGCGGCTTGTGGTCCGGCGTCCTGATCGCCACGCTCTCCTACTTCCCGCTCGTCTACATCCCGGCCGCCGCGACCCTCAGCCGGCTGGACCCGGCGATCGAGCAGTCCGCCGCCTCGCTGGGCCTGGGCGCCTGGCGGACCTTCTTCCGCGTGGTGCTGCCGCAGCTGCGGATCGCGATGACCGGCGGCGCGCTGCTGGTGTCGCTGCACCTGCTGGCCGAATACGGCGCCTTCGCCATGATCCGCTTCGACACCTTCACTACCGCGATCATGGTGCAGTACCAGTCCACCTTCAACGGCACAGCCGGAAACATGCTGGCCAGCGTGCTGGTGTTCTTCTGCCTCATCCTGCTGGTTCTGGAGGTCCGCGGCCGAGGCAGCGCCCGCTACGCCAGGATCGGTTCCGGCGCCCAGGCCCGGGCGCTGCGACTTCCGCTGCACGCATACCAGCTCCCGGCCCAGCTGGCCCTGCTGGCTCTGACCGCGCTGGCGTTCGGGCTGCCGTTGACCTTCGTGCTCCGGTGGATCGTCGCCGGCGGTCCGGACATCTGGGCTGCGGAGGAATTCCTGCCAGCCCTGCTGCAGACGCTCGCCTACGGCTTTGCCGGTGCCCTCGCCACCACGGTCGTCGCCTTCCCCATGGCCTACCTCGCCGTCCGGCACCCCAGCTGGTTCAGCAAGGCGTTGGAACTGTCCAACTACGTGACCAGTTCGATGCCGGGGATCGTGGTGGGCCTGGCCTTCGTGACCGTCAGCATCCGGCTGGTGCCCGGCATGTACCAGACCGCCGGCGTCCTGATTGCCGCCTACGTGCTGCTCTTCCTGCCCCGCGCCCTGGTCAACATCCGCTCCGGGCTATCCCAGGCGCCCAAGGAGCTCGATGAGGCCGCGCAGGCGCTGGGCAAGCCGCCGCTGCTTTCCTTCCTGCGCGTGACGCTGCGCCTCACTGCCCCCGCCGCCGCCGGCGGCGCCGCCCTGGTGTTCCTGGCGATCGTCAACGAGCTGACCGCAACGCTGCTGCTCTCGCCCAACGGCACCCGCACGCTTGCCACCGAGTTTTGGAGCAAGAGCAGCGAAATCGACTACGCCGGCGCGGCGCCGTATGCCTTGCTGATGATCCTGATCTCGGCTCCGATGACCTACCTCCTCTTCCAGCAGTCCAAGAAAGTAGCGGGACAGTGACCGAAACTTCGCATTTGCGCGATGCCCCCTCCCGGCTGCCGGAACCCCGGATCGCGGCGTCCGTGGCTACCAGCACCAACAGCCACCTGGAGATCGACTCGGTGACCAAGAACTTCGGTTCGCAGGCCGTCCTCCAGGGCGTGAACCTCTCGGTGGCCAAGGGCGGGACGACGGCGATCGTAGGTCCCTCCGGTTCCGGCAAGACCACGCTGCTGCGGCTCATCGCCGGCTTCGAGCATCCCGACACCGGCACCATATCCCTCAAAGGCAGCAAGGTGGCCGGCGACAGCGTCTGGGTTCCCGCGCACAAGCGCCACGTCGGTTACGTGGCACAGGACGGTGCCTTGTTCCCGCACCTGACCGTTGGTCAGAACATCTCGTTCGGCCTTGATAGCGCCAACCTCCCGGGCGGCCACCGCGGCGTCAAGGACAGGGTGGCCGAGCTGCTGGAGATGGTGTCCCTCGACGCCGCGATGGCCAAGCGCCGGCCGCACCAGCTCTCCGGCGGGCAGCAGCAACGCGTCGCCCTGGCCCGGGCACTCGCCCGCGAGCCCGAACTCATGCTGCTGGACGAACCCTTCTCCGCGCTGGACGCCGGGCTCCGCGTGGCCACCCGCCGGGCGGTCGGCAAGGTCCTCCACGACGCCGGCGTGACCACGATCCTGGTAACGCACGACCAGGCCGAGGCGCTGTCCTTTGCCGACCAGGTGGCGGTGATGCGCGGCGGGCGGCTGGCGCAGATCGGCTCCCCCTTCGTGGTCTACACCCGCCCCGCGGACCGCGCCACCGCGGAGTGCCT
>JAODMA010000167.1 GCA_025464545.1 Arthrobacter sp.
TGTTCTGGCCGTCAGCGTGACGCAATCCGCCTACCAGGAGCGGGACGCGTGGGGTGCGCTGGTGGCCGAGGCCGGCGCCGGCAACGAGCAGAGGCTGCGGCTGGTACTCGTGCCGGTCGACGGCCGGTGGCGGATCCAGGAGATCCTCCCCGGAACTCCGGCACCCGGTTAGCGCTGGGTTGGCGGCGCCGGGCGGGCCAGGCAGGTAACTCAGGCCTCCGGGCCGCTGCCCGCCACCCACGCGGCTGCCCGGGCGAGGGACGGATGCTGCCATTCAAAGCCGGCCTCGTTGAGTACCGCCGGCTCCAGCCGCTGGCTCGCCAGCAACAGTTCGTCCGCGAGCTTGCCCATCACAAGTCGAAGCACCGGCGCCGGTACCCGTAACAGCGCCGGCCGGTGCAGGGCCCCGGCCAGCTGCGCTATCAGTGAATTCACGTCCGCGTTTTCCGGGGCGCACACATTCACCGGACCCGACAGCGGCGTTGAAAGCAGGAACCCGAACGCGCCAGCCACATCGGGCAGCGTGACCCAGGGCCAGTACTGCCTGCCGTTGCCGAGAGGCCCGCCGACACCGAGGCGCAACAGCGGCAGGAGCCGGCCCAGCGCCCCGCCGGAGCGGCTCAGGACGACGCCGGTGCGTGGCGTGACCACGCGGACGCCGGCGGGGGCCTCATGCGCGGCGGCCTCCCAGTCCACGCAGATCCTGGCCAGAATGCCGTCGCCGGCGGATGCATGCTCCCGCAGCACCACCGGGCCGGCATCGCCGTAATAACCGGAGGCGGATTGGCTGAGGAACACGGCGGGCGGGGTGTCCTGCCGGGCCATGGCCGCCGTCAGGGTCCGCGTCGCACCCAGCCGGGAGCTGCGGAGTTCGTTGATGCGGGCCCGGGTCCAGGGCCGGTCGCCGATTCCGGCGCCCGAAAGGTTGACCACCGCATCAGCCCCGCGGAGGGCGGTCTCATCGATCCGGCCCTCGGCCGGGTTCCAATGAAACTCGCGCGGCGAGGCGGGCGGCCGCCGGACCAGCGCGCCGACGTCGTGCCCGGCGTTGCGCAGGGCGCTGGAAAGGGCGGTTCCGATCAGCCCGGAGGCTCCGGCCACAATGATTCGCATGACTCATCTCACCATGCCCGGCACGGCCGGGAAACCTCCCGGGGAGCAGGGGTGCTCTTGACTATGATCGAACGATGACCTCTTCGAGTTACTTCCGCTTCCCGCATCTGCACGGCGATCTGGTCACTTTTGTGGCCGAGGACGACGTCTGGATTGCGCCCCTCGGAGGAGGCCGCGCCTGGCGCGTCTCCTCCCTGCAGTTGCCCGCCCGCAACCCCCGCTTCACCCCGGACGGCAAGCGCCTCGTGTGGACTGTAGTGCAGGGAACGGCCCCGGAAGCCGTCACGGCGGAGGTCGACGGCGGAGGCTACCGGCAGCTGAGCTACTTCGGCCACAGCTCCACCCGGGTCAAAGGCTTCACTCCCGCCGGGGACGTCGTCGTCACCAGCGCGTTCCGCCAGGCGGACAGCCGCCACACCCACGCATACAGCCTGCCCGTGACCGGCGGCTGGGCCGAGGAACTCCCGTTCGGCCCGGTCGAGTCCGTCGCATTCGGCCCGGTCGTGGGCGACGAGCGCCCTGTGGTCCTGGCCAGCGTGCTGTCCCGGGAACCGGCCTGGTGGAAACGGTACCGCGGCGGGACCGCCGGCAAACTCTGGATCGACGGGGACGGAAACGGCGAATTTGAACGGCTCGCGCCCGAGCTGGACGGCAACCTCACCGACCCGATGTGGGTGGAGGGACGGATCGCGTTTCTGTCCGACCACGAGGGCTACGGCAACCTCTACTCCGTCCTGCCGAACGGCACCGATCTCCGCCGGCATACGGACCATGAAGATTTCTACGTCCGGCATGCCGCCACCGACGGCACGCGGGTCGTCTTTGAATCCGCCGGCGAACTCTGGCTGCTGCCGAACCTCGGCTCGGATGCCGTCAAACTCGGGATCTCGCTCGGCTCGGCCTCGCAGGCCCGGCGCGGCACCCCGCTGAAGCCCTCCCGGCACCTCGGCGATGTCGTACCGGACCGCGCCGGGGGATCCAGCGCCGTGGAAGCCCATGGCACCCTCCACTGGCTGCGGCACAAGGACGGCCCGTCCCGCGTCCTGGAAGCCACGCCGGGCGTCCGGGCACGGCTGCCGCGGCCTTTCGGTAACGGCCGGATCGCGTATGTTGCCGACCACGACGGCGTGGAGGCGCTGTACCTCAAGGCCATCGCCGCGCCGGCCGGCGGGCATGAGCGCGTCGGACCCACCGCACCGGCAGCGGCCGCCGAACCCGCCACCCCGCGGGAGGACGCCGACGCCGGCACGCCGCTGCCGCTGCCGGTCTCGGCCGCTTCGCTGACCCGGCCGGACGCCGTGGCCGCTGTGGTGGCCCCCGCGGGGCACCAGTCCCGTTCGGACGCTGCCGACACGGCCGGCGCGGCCGGCGGCGCAGTCGAGCGGGCTGCCGAAGCTGCTGCCCCGTCCTCCCTGGCTGGTGCGGTGTCCGGTCAGCCGATGCGGATCGACTTCCCCAAGCCGAGCCGTGCCAGCGCCATCGAGGCCAGCCCGGACGGCAACTGGCTCGCTGTGGGCACCGCCTTTGGCGACATCTACCTGGCGGACACCCGCACCGGCGCCCTGTCGCTGGTAAGCAGCATCGGCGAAGGCAGCATCGATGGTTTCAGCTGGTCCCCGGATTCGGCCTGGCTGGGCTGGTCTGAACCGGTCACCTCCTTCGGCTCCCGCAGCCGGCTGAGGATCACCAAGGTTGACGCCGCACCGGAGACAAAAGACGGGAAGCGCGTCCTCGTCGACGTCACTGACGGACGGTTCCGCGACGAATCGCCGTCGTTCACGCCGGACGGCAAGTACCTGGCCTTCCTCTCCAACCGCAGTTTCGACCCGGTCTACGACGGACACTCCTTCGATCTGTCCTTCCCGAGCCCGATCAAGCCCTACCTGGTGGCCCTCGCGGCGGACACCCCCTCCCCGTTCGGCCCGACCGTCGCCCTGCAGGACGACGCCGACGGCGGACAGGGCGCCGAAGCCGCCGGAGACAGCGCGAACGGCGAGGTCCCGACCGTCCGGGTCGACGCCGAAGGCCTGGCCCACCGCGTGATTTCCGTTCCCGTACCGCAGGGCAACTACTCCGCGCTCACGGCCACGTCCGGCGCCCTGCTCTGGCTCGACAGCGAACTCGCCGGCGTGACCGGTGAAGGCCGCGCGAGCCTGGAGGACAAGAATGCCGCGCCGTCCCTGGTCCGCTTCGACCTGGCCAAGCGCCGCACCACCACGATTGTCGAGGCGCTGGACAGCTACCGCCTTTCCGGCGACGGGGACAAAGTGGTTTTCGTGCAGGACAAGCAGATCCGCGTGACGCCGGCCGGTGCCAAGGCCGACGAGGAATCCGGCCAGCTGGTCAAGGTGGACCTGACCCGCATCCGCGTGCAGCTGGACCCGCTGAGCGTCTGGGGCCAGGCCTTTGACGAGACGTGGCGCCTGCAGCGGGACTTCTTCTGGACCGAAGACATGGCCGGGCAGGACTGGGACTCCGTGCACGCCCGGTACCGGCCGATCGTGGACCGGCTCGGGTCCCACGACGACCTCGTGGACCTGCTCTGGGAGCTCCACGGCGAACTGGGCACCTCCCACGCCTACGTCCGTCCGGCCGCCGTCACCGAGAACGGCAGCAACGGCCAAGGCCGCCTCGGCGCGGACCTCGCCTTCACCGGTGAGGGCTGGGAGATCACCCGCATCCTGGCCGGCGAATCCTCCGACCCGCTGGCCACCTCGCCGCTGACCCGGCCGGGTGCGGACGCCAAACCCGGTGACGTCCTGATTGCCATCGACGGGGTGGAACTCACGGAAAGCAGGACGCCCGCCATGCAGCTGGTCGGCGCCGCCGGCCGGGCCGTGGAACTGACCCTGCGCAACGGTTCCGGACACGGAAACCAGGCCGGGAAGCAGCGCCGGGTTGCCGTGGTCCCGGTCAAGGACGAGGAACGGCTGCGCTACCAGGAATGGGTAACCGCCAACCGCCGGACTGTCCGCGAAGCCTCCCAGGGCACCTTCGGCTACCTCCACATCCCGGACATGATGGCCAACGGCTGGGCCCAACTCCACCGCGACCTCGTCACCGAGACCTCGCTCGAGGGGCTGATCGTGGACGTCCGCCGCAACCGTGGCGGGAACACCTCCCAGCTGGTGTCGGAACTTATCGGACGCAAGGTCACCGGCTGGAGCATGCCCCGGGGGGAGAAGC
>JAODMA010000177.1 GCA_025464545.1 Arthrobacter sp.
GTCCGGGCGTGCCGGATATTTTTTGGGGAGCAACAAAGGCGTTCAGGAGCGATCACTATGCCGCATCAAAAGAAAGTCTTGGCAATTGTCCTCGCAGGTGGCGAGGGGAACCGGCTCATGCCGCTCACGGCGGACCGGGCCAAGCCCGGTGTCCCGTTCGCGGGAAGCTACCGGCTCATTGATTTTGCGTTATCCAACCTGGTCAATTCCCGCTACCTGCAGATCGTCGTCCTGACGCAATATAAATCCCACAGCCTGGACCGCCACATCTCCGAGACCTGGCGGATGTCCACGCAGCTCGGCAACTATGTCGCCTCGGTCCCCGCACAGCAGCGCGTCGGCAAGAGCTGGTTCCTCGGTAGCGCCAACGCCATCTACCAGTCCCTGAACCTGATCCATGACGCCAGTCCGGATATCGTCGTCGTGGTGGGCGCCGACCACGTCTACCGGATGGATTTCTCGCAGATGGTTGCCCAGCACGTCGCCAGCGGCGCCCGGGCCAGCGTCGCGGCCGTCCGGCAGCCGTTGAACATGGCCGACCAGTTCGGCGTCATCGAAGTGGACCAGGATGATCCCCAGAAGATCGCCGCGTTCGTCGAGAAGCCGTCCTCCACGCCCGGACTCGCTGCCGACCCCACCCAGTTCCTGGCCTCCATGGGAAACTACGTCTTCGACGCCGACGCCCTCGTGGAGGCCCTCCACGTCGATGCTGAACGACTCGATACCAAGCACGACATGGGCGGTGACATCATCCCCTACTTCGTCAACAAGGGCGAGGCCGGGGTCTATGACTTCACCCTCAACGACATCCCGGGCTCCACCGAACGCGACCGCACCTACTGGCGCGACGTCGGCACCATCGACTCGTTTTACGACGCGCACATGGACCTGATCTCCCCCATGCCGGTTTTCAACCTGTACAACTCGGAATGGCCGATCTACACGCGGCAGAACATTTCCCCGCCCGCCAAATTCGTCCGCGGCGTGGGGGACACCGTCGGCACGGCGCTGGACTCGATCGTCGCCAGCGGCGTCGTGATATCCGGCGGGATTGTGGAGGGTTCCGTGCTGTCCAACGACGTGTACGTCGGTACGGCGAGCCGGGTGATCGACTCCGTCCTGATGGATAAGGTCAGCGTTGGCGAGGGCGCCGTCATCAGGCGGGCCATCATCGACAAGAACGTTCGGGTTCCCGCCGGGGCGGCCATCGGCCTGGATCCCGAACTGGACCGCGCCCGCGGCTTCAAGGTCACGGACTCGGGCATCACGGTCCTGTCCAAGGGGCAGGATGTTCCCGAGCCCAGTGACGCGGAGCGCGCCCTCTCAGCCGCCAACCTGCACCTCGTTCCCGATGCGGTGAAGGCCGCGTCCGCGAAATTCCCGGAGTGGCAGGAATCAACCGCGAGGGCGGGCCAGGCCCATGCGGCCGCGGTGGGTGTGGAAGCTCCCGCCCAGCATTCGACCAAGTCCTAAGCAGCAGCGGAGCCCGGACGACCGGCCGGGCTCCCTGCAGGCTGTAAAATTGGGGCAATGAGCTCCCCCGATTTGCCTTCCGCCCCGATCTCTGCCGATTCGGCGCCTATAGCTGTGGCCCCTGCTGAGTTGTCGGCAGCGGAAATCGAGGCCTGCCTGAAGGTCCTGAACAGCATCCACGTCTACGACGAGGAACACCCGGACTACGTCTCGGTCCGGCGCGCCACCGGCAAGATGTTCAAGGCCGTCAAGCGGCACCGCCGGGTTACCAAACGGGACTTGATCGCCGAGGCAGACCGCGCCGTTCTGGCCCAGACCGCGACGGCGGCCCCCGACCGGATCGACGACGAGACCCGGGGCAACAAGCTCGCACCCTCCACCACCGGAGAGATCGCCGGACACCTGATCAAATCCCGCCCGTGCTACATCTGCAAGCAGCACTTCACCCAGGTGGACGCCTTTTACCATCAGCTCTGCCCCGACTGCGCCGCGTTCAGCCACAGCAAGCGGGACGCCCGCACGGATCTGAGCGGCCGCCGCGCGCTGCTCACCGGCGGCCGGGCGAAGATCGGCATGTACATCGCCCTCCGGCTGCTCCGCGACGGCGCCCACACCACCATCACCACCCGCTTTCCCAAGGACGCCGCCCGCCGCTTTGCCGCCATGGAGGACAGCGGCGACTGGCTGCACCGGCTCCGGATCGTCGGAATCGACCTCCGCGATCCCGCCCAGGTGATGGCCCTGACCGACTCCCTGGATGCCGCCGGGCCGCTGGACATCATCATCAATAACGCGGCCCAGACCGTCCGCCGCTCCGGCAACGCCTACAAGCCCCTCGTGGACGCGGAGGACGAGGCGCTGCCCGCCGCACTGCAGGCCGCCAACGGCGGACCCGAGCTGGTCACCTTCGGTCACGCGCACGACAAACACCCGCTCGCCCTGGCGAGCACCGTCCTGGAACACCCGGTCCTCGCCGGCGACGCAGTCACCTCGCTGGCGTTGTCCACCGGGTCCGCGTCGCTGGAGCGCATCGAAGCGGGAACCGCTATCGACGCCGGCGGGCTGGTTCCGGACCTGGCCACCATCAACAGCTGGACCCAGGTGGTGGACGAGGTGGATCCGCTCGAGATGCTCGAGGTGCAGTTGTGCAATGTGACCGCTCCGTTCCTGCTCGTGAGCCGGCTGCGCGGGGCCATGAAGCGTTCCACCGCGAGGCGGAAGTACATCGTGAACGTCAGCGCCATGGAAGGCCAGTTCTCCCGTGCCTACAAGGGCCCCGGCCACCCGCACACCAACATGGCCAAGGCGGCGCTGAACATGATGACAAGGACCAGCGCCCAGGAGATGCTCGATGCGGACGGCATCCTGATGACCGCAGTCGACACCGGCTGGATCACCGACGAACGCCCGCACTACACCAAGGTCCGCCTGATGGAGGAGGGCTTCCACGCCCCTCTGGACCTGGTTGATGGCGCTGCCCGGGTCTACGACCCGATCGTGATGGGCGAAGCGGGCGAGGACCAGTACGGGGTCTTCCTGAAGGACTACAGGCCCAGCCCCTGGTAATCGTCCCGCCGGGCTGCCTCTTCTCAGGGGTGTGGACCACCAGCACCGGGCAATGGGCATGCGCCACTCCGCGTAAATAGGCGGGACGTCCCAGCATGCGAGGGCGATCACTTTCGCCGAGAGCGGGCCGGCAAGGGCGTGCGCATAACGGAGTGCTTCGATGGAGGCCTCGGACCGTCCACGCCAGCCACGATCGATTTCACGGCCGAACTCATGGCGCCGGGTTCCCGTTACGGCCGGATTTCAGAGGCGTTGCGCCCGGGGGTCGAACGGCCCTTGTTCCGTGCGGGGCCGTAGAGAAGAATTGCAGAGCACCCTACGGAACAACGTTGAGGAACGCTGCCGGCACCGGCAGTTGCGGGACGGGAGAATCATGATTGCCTGGGCAGACGCGGGTCTCACTGCGCACGACGGCCTTTCCAGCGTCATCCGTGTCTTCATTTTGGATGACCATGAACTCGTCCGACGCGGGCTGCAGGAGCTTCTCGAGGGCGAGGGATTCCTCGTGGTTGGCAGTTCCGGGTCCGCCGTGGAGGCGGCACGCCGCATCCCGGCGCTGCATCCGGACGTGTGCGTGCTGGATGCCCGGCTGCCGGACGGGACCGGCATCGAGGTCTGCCGGGATGTCCGTTCCGTGGACCCCTCGCTGAACTGCATCATCCTGACGAGCTTTGACGACGAGCAGGCACTCCGCGGCGCGGTGCTGGCCGGTGCCAGCGGCTACGTGCTGAAGGAAATCGGTGGCACGGATTTGATTGGTGCGCTGCGTCGGGCCGCGCGCGGGGAATCGCTCTTCGAGGACGGCGTCGCGGCGGGGATTGTGCACAGCATGGTCGAGGCCGAAGAAGTCGACCCGCGGACGTCCTCGCTCACCCCGCAGGAACGCCGCGTTCTTGAACTCGTTGGCGGCGGACTGACCAACCGCCAAATAGCTGCCGAGATGTTCCTCGCGGAGAAGACCGTCAAGAACTACGTCTCCTCGCTGCTGGCCAAGCTTGGCTTCGAACGCCGCACCCAGGCCGCTGTCTTCATCGCCAGCCCGGCGCCGGTGCACTCGGGCAGCCACTCGTCCGGCAGCCACTCCGCTGGCGACGGAAGCCGTCCGCACAGCATCCGCTAGGGCCCGGCGTCCGCCGGACACGGCTGCTCATCCCGTCCGCTAGAGCGGGACGGACCACTCCAGGCTGGTTCCGGCGTCGGGGGCGCTGGTGATGGTGCACTCCCCGTCCAGCATCCGGGCCCGGTCTTGCAGGTTGGCGAGCCCGTTGCGCTTTTCGGGTTCCGCGAAGCCGGATCCGTTGTCCGTGATCACGACGGTCACCCGGCCCTTGATGACGGCAACGGACACGGATATGGCGTCGGCGCCGGAATGCCGGATGGCGTTGCTGAGTCCCTCCGAGACGACGGCCACCACGTTGTCCGCCTTCTCCGGCGCCACGGCATCCACCGGCCCGGTAATGGTCAGCCGCGGCGTGAACGGCATGGACTTGGCGGAACTCCGTGCCACTCTGCGGATCCGCCCGCTCAGCAACTCGGTCTCACCGCTGCTGCTCCGCAGCGAGTAAATGGTGTCGCGGAGGCTGCGGATCGCTCCGTCCAGCTCTCCGGTGATGGCGCGGATCCGTTCCAGGGCAAGGCCATCCTTGGTGAAGCGGGTCAGGCTCTGTACACTCAGGCCGGCAGCAAACAGCCGCTGGATGACGAGGTCGTGCAGGTCCCGGGCGATCCGGTCGCGGTCCGAGAACACCAGCAGTTCCTCGCGGAGCCGATGGACGCGGGCCAGCTCCAGTGCGAGGGCAACATGGGAACCGAAGACCGCGCCCATTTCAATATCTGTCCGCGCGAACTGGCCTGCCTCGGGATCACGGACCAGCAGCAGGAGGCCGTGGTGGGCTCCCTGGGTGCTCAGCGCGACTGCCAGGAGCGGACCCGAGGTCCCGCCGTCGAGCTCCCCGACGAGCGCCGCGGCGTCGTCAAGCAGTACCGGCTCCCCGCCTTCCAGGACATCCTGAAGCTGGGGAGAGTCCAGGGGCAGGGACCGGCCGAAGAACGCGGGGCCACCGTCGCCGGCGGCTCCGGCAACCACGTAGCCGGGGCCGGTCGAGGCCGGCGCCACGATTAATGCCAGTCGCGAGCCGGACTCCTGTAGCGCCCGGCTCGCGATCGGGTCCAGGCCACCGGCGGTGTAGTCCCGGTCGCTGCTGAGCATCACTCCGGAGATATCCATGCAGGCCTCCAGCCAACGGGCCCGGCGGCGGGCGTCGTCGTAGAGGCGGGCGTTTTCGATGGCCACGCCGGCGGCCGCGGCCAGGGCGACGGCCAGCCCTTCGTCCTCGGCGGTGAAGTCGCTGCCGTCTTCCTTCTCGGTCAGGTACAGGTTGCCGAACACCACGTCACGGACCCGGATCGGGACACCGAGAAAGGACTGCATCGGCGGGTGGTGGTCCGGTAAGCCGTAGGCTTCCGGATGCATGCGCAGGTCATGCAGGCGCATCGGCCGGGGATCAGAGATCAACAGCCCCAGCACACCGTGGCCGGTGGGCAGCGGTCCGATCCGGTGCGCGAGTTCGCCGTCGATACCGATGGAGATGAAGTGGCTCAAGGCCTGGTCGTCGCCGATCACACCCAGCGCACCGAAGCGCGCGTGCAGCAGCCGGCAGGCTGATAGGACGACACGTTCCAGCACGGCGTCAAGGCTGAGGTCTTCCGCGACCGCAACGACGGCCTCAAGCAGGCCGGCCATCCGCTCCTGGGACTGCAACAACTCCTCGGCCCGCGAAACGAAGCCCTTGGGGACACCGTCAATTCTGGGTTGTGGCTCGGCGGTTGCTTGCTCCGGACTTTCACCCATTGAATGCATGTTCCTGGCCCCAATTCACTACCCCGCGCCTCGGCGCTGACGACGTGTTGCCAGAATACGCCTGACAGCTGTCAAAATCCTTGAAAGTCGGCGCTGGTGGTTCTTCTGTGACCTTGGGTCCTGACTCCGTTGCATCGGTGTGACCTGGGTGCAGCGGCGCAGCGGTACATGTGCCGGGGCCTTAGGCGACGCGGGTGATTTCCACGGTCACGTTGAGGCCCGAGCCGCCGCCGCCGGAGAGAATGCCCTTCAGCGGCGGCACATCCCGGTAGTCCCGGCCGCGCGCCACAGTGACATGGAAGTCTCCGGCCGGCTTGTGGTTGGTGGGGTCCCAGCTCCGCCATTCGCCGTCCCACCACTCCAGCCAGGCGTGCGACTGACCCGCTACCGTTTCGCCGAGCGCTGCCGTCGACCGCGGGTGGAGGTAGCCGGAAACGTAGCGGGCCGGGATCCCGCAGCTGCGCAGGGCGCCGATGGCGAGGTGCGCGAGGTCCTGGCAGACACCCTGCCGCTGGCTCCAGGCTTCCTCTGCGTTCGTGGTAACGCCGGTGGAACCCTTCATGTAGGTCATTTCACCGCGCATCCACTCGAACACGGCCAGGGCGGCCTCATGCGGGTTACGGCCCTCAACGACGCCGGGAACGATGCCGAGGACCTCCGTGCCCGGGCCCGTGAGCTGGGATTGGGGAATCCAGTCGCTGAACTGGTTCAGCGTTTCCGGAGCCGCCAGGACATCCCAGCACACGATGTCCGCCTCGGAGGGGATTTTCTCCACCCGGTGCACCTCGACCGTGGTCGTGGCCAGCACTTCCAGGTGCCCGTGCGGCATCTGCATGTCGAAGGCCGTCACCCGGGTGCCCCAGTAGTCGCGGTAGCTGCTCAGGGCTGCCTGCGACGGCGAGACCTTCATCGAGGACTCCAGCACCACCTGCTGGGGATCCGTCAGCGGCGTCATCCGCGCCTCGTTGTAGGAGAGCGTGACGCGCTTGTTGTACTCGTAGGCGGTCCTGTGGATGATCTTCAGCCTGGTCATGAAACTTCTCCCACCCAGGCCAGTTCGTCTGCCTGATTGAAGTACTTACGGGAAATGGCGTCGGAAGCCTGCGAAACAGCCTTCTGCACCCGCTCCATGTGCTCGGGCAGTTCCGACATCAGGTCATCCGTGCGGTGGAATTCCAGGAAGGTGCGGGCCTGGCCCACAATCCGCCGGGCGTCGTTGATGAATCCGACGCGCTGGGCCGAGGGGTCGAGCTTGGCAAGGCACTCGTCGGCGTCGCTCAGGGCATAGACAATGGAGCGCGGGAAGAGCCGGTCCAGGAGCAGGAACTCGGCCGCGTGCTGGTCCCCGAAGGCAGCCCGCCGGGTGCGCAGGAAGGACTCGTAGGCCCCGGCGCAGCGGAGCATGTTCACCCAGGACATCCCGGCTGAAAGGACATCGCGGGTGGAGAGCATCCGCGCGGTCATGTCGGCACGTTCCAACGAACGGCCCAGGACCAGGAACAGCCAGCTCTCGTCATGGCTGACCGTGGTGTCCGCGAGGCCGCTGACCATGGCCGTGCGCTCCAGCACCCAGTTGCAGAAGCGATACGTTCCCACCACGTCCTTACGGTGCTGGTTGAGTCCGTAGTACGTCGTGTTCAGGCTCTCCCAAAGCCCCGAGGAGACGGTCTCGCGGGCGCGGCGGGCGTTCTCACGCGCGGCGCCCAGGGAACCCGCAATCGAGGTGGCGCTGGTCTTGTCATAGGCCAGCGCGTTCAGGAGCTCGTTGAGGCCGAACTCCTCACTTTGCGGGCGGGCGCCCATCACCGCGAGAAGTTCCTGCGCGACGCTGCGCTGTTCTTCCATCGGCAGATGGTTCAGCCGTTCCAGGTGGACATCCAGAATGCGGGCGGTGCCATCGGCCCGTTCCACATAGCGGCCGATCCAAAAGAGTGATTCGGCAATACGGCTAAGCATTCGCGGTTACCTCCAGCGCATCCGAAATCTGTTGCTGTTGCTGTTGCTCGGTCTGGCGGTCGCGCCAGTTGCTTTCCACGGGCCAGACCGAGACACGTTCGCGGACTGCGACGGCCGGCCGCGGAACGGTCTCCACCGGGACCTGGGGGGAATCGGCCAGCACCCAGGTGTCTTTGGAGCCGCCACCCTGGCTGGAGTTGACGATCAGCGAGCCTTCCTTGAGCGCCACGCGCGTCAGCCCGCCGGGCAGGACCCAGACGTCGTCGCCGTCGTTCACGGCGAACGGCCGCAGGTCCACGTGGCGGGGACCGAACTTGTCACCGCTGAGCGTGGGGACCGTGGAGAGCTGCAGCACTGGCTGGGCGATCCAGCCACGGGGATCGGCGATCACGCGTTTGCGCAGGGCCTCCAGCTCGTCCTTGGACGCGTCGGGACCGATCACCAGGCCCTTGCCGCCGGAGCCGTCGACGGGTTTGACGACGAGCTCGTCCAGGCGGTCCAGCACTTCTTCGCGTGCTTCCTTTTCTTCCAGCCGGAAGGTGTCAACGTTGGCGATGACGGGTTCTTCGTTCAGGTAGTAGCGGATGAGGTCCGGCACATAGCTGTAGACGAGTTTGTCATCGGCGACGCCGTTGCCCACGGCATTGGCGATGGTGACCCCGCCGGCGCGGGCCGCATTGACCAGCCCGGGGCAGCCGAGCATGGAATCGGCCCGGAACTGCAACGGATCCAGGAACTCGTCGTCGATCCGCTTATAGATGACATCCACCCGTTGTTCACCGGCCGTGGTCCGCATGTAGACCCGGTTGCCGCGGCAAATGAGGTCCCGGCCCTCGACGAGCTCGACGCCCATCAGCCCTGCCAGCAGGGTGTGCTCGAAATATGCGCTGTTGAACACACCGGGCGTCAGGACCACCACGGTGGGATCATCGACGCCGGAGGGAGCCGTTTTCCGCAGGGCGGACAACAGCCGGCGGGGGTACTCTTCGACCGGCCGGATGAGCTGCTGGCCGAAGGCTTCTGGGAGCCCCTTGGCCATCGCACGGCGGTTTTCCAGGACGTAGCTGACCCCGGAGGGCACGCGCACGTTGTCCTCCAGGACCCGGAACGTCCCTGCGGCGTCGCGGACCACGTCGATGCCGGAGATGTGGACCCTGACACCGCCGGCCGGTTCGAAGCCGTGCACCTGGCGGTGGAAGTGGGCGCTGGTGGTGACGAGCTGGCGCGGGATCACGCCGTCGGCCACTACGGTCATCTTGTCGT
>JAODMA010000223.1 GCA_025464545.1 Arthrobacter sp.
AGGGGCCACCGACCTTCGATGACCTTACAAAGAGTAAATTACTTGAAGCTTCAATTTATTCCTAATTGGAGGGGTTGCTCCCCCCGATCGGCTCTCCCCGCAGCACGATCTGGCGGAGCTGCCGCAGCGTGCCCAGGTTCAGCCGGGGATCCTCGGCGCAGACGAGGACGTCCGCGCTGGCGCCCTCGCTGATCCCGTCCGCACCCAGCCAGGCGCGGGCGGCCCAGGTGCCGGCATCGAGCGCAGCCCTGGCCGGGAGTCCTGCGTCATGCAAGGCCTCGACTTCGTCGATAATCCTCCCGTGCTGGATGACGCTGCCCGCATCTGTTCCGGTGTAGATGCCCACGCCCGCCTCGTAAGCTTCGAGAATCCGCTCGGCGCGGCGTTCCCACAGGGACCGCATGTGGGCGGCGTAGCGGGGGAACCTGGCGTCAGCGCGCGCCGCGATATCCGGAAAGGTCGCGATGTTGATCAGGGTGGGCACGATCGGCACGCCCTGCTCCACGAAACGCGGCAGGTGCCGCGGGAGCAGGCCGGTGGCGTGCTCGATGCAGTCGATCCCGGCGTCCAGCATGCCGTCCAAGGTGTCTTCGGCGAAGCAGTGGGCTGTTACCCGGACGCCTTCATCATGGGCGGCCTGGACGGCATCCCGGAGCGCGCGGGCCGGAAAGCTGGGGGCGAGGTCGCCGGCGTCGCGGTCGATCCAGTCCCCCACCAGCTTGACCCAGCCGTCGCCGGCGCGGGCCTGCTTGCGCACTGCTTCGACCAGGTCTTCCGGTTCCACTTCGACGGCGAAGCCCCGGAGGTAGCGCCGCGTCCGGGCGATGTGCCGGCCGGAGCGGATGATGCGCGGCATGTCGGGGCGGCGCTGCAGCCAGCGGGTGTCATGCACGGCACCCGCGTCCCGCACGAGCAGGGTGCCGGCGTCGCGGTCGGTGAGCGCCTGGGCCTCCGCCACAACGTCGGGGACGTCGCCGTCGGGGCCGAGGCCGATATGGCAGTGCGCATCGACCAGTCCGGGGAGAACCCAGCCGTCCAGCACGAGGTCAGGAGCGGCGGGCGGACGGTCGAAGGTCAGGAAGCCGTCGACGGACCAGAGTCCGCGGTGTTCCCGGTCCGGTCCGGTGAGGATGGGGCCGCTGAACTCGATGATGCTGCTCATGCGTACAGCCTAATCCGCGCTGCCATCCGGCGGTCTGGGGCGCCCTGTTGCCGTCTCGGTGGCGCCGATGACAGGGCCCGCCCAGCGGCCTGTGGTAGCTTCGACTACGACCACACGGGTGCCCCTGCAGGGGCTGAGATCGGGCTGACGCGGCCTGCGACCGTTGAACCTGTCCGGGTAATGCCGGCGAAGGAAGTGAGTATTCCGTGAATACGCCATTGACACAGCACAGCCCTGTCCAAAACGGCCCTGTCCAAAACGGCCCTGTCCCCGGCCAGCCAGTCCAGGATCAGCCAGCCTCCAACCAGGCCGGAGGCCCGACTCAATCGCTAAGGGCCCACTCCCTGGCTTTCGCCACGGACGCGGAACACGGCATCCGCGTCCCGGTGACCGAGATCGCCCTGGCGGACTCGCCCGGTGGGGCGAGCAACGCCCCGTTCCGGGTCTACCGCACCGCCGGTCCGGGGAGCGACCCGGTCCGGGGCCTGGAGCCTTTCCGTGCCCCCTGGATCGAGGGCCGGGCGGACACCGAACCCTACGCCGGCCGGCAAAGGGAACTGCTCGACGACGGCAAATCCGCGGTGCGCCGGGGCGCGGCGTCGGCCGAGTGGCAGGGGCTCCGCCCGGTACCGCGCCGCGCCGTCGACGGCCGGACGGTGACGCAGATGCGTTACGCCCGGGACGGGATCATTACCCAGGAGATGAGGTTCGTGGCGCTGCGCGAGAAGTGCGACGTCGAGCTGGTCCGCAGCGAAGTGGCCGCGGGCCGCGCCATCATCCCCAACAATGTCAACCATCCGGAATCCGAGCCGATGATCATCGGCAAGGCCTTCCTGGTGAAGATCAACGCCAACATCGGCAACTCCGCCGTGACCAGTTCGATCGCGCAGGAAGTCGACAAGCTCCAGTGGGCGACGCAATGGGGCGCGGATACCGTGATGGATCTCTCCACCGGGGACGACATCCACACCACCCGCGAATGGATCATCCGCAACTCCCCCGTCCCCATCGGCACGGTCCCGATCTACCAGGCACTGGAGAAGGTCAACGGCGAGGCAAACGCCCTCACGTGGGAGATCTTCCGGGACACCGTGATTGAGCGTGCGAGCAGGGCGTGGACTACATGACCATCCACGCCGGCGTGCTGCTGCGCTACGTGCCCCTGACCGCCAACCGGGTCACCGGGATTGTCTCCCGCGGCGGCTCCATCATGGCCGGCTGGTGCCTGGCGCACCACCAGGAAAACTTCCTGTACACGCACTTCGACGAGCTCTGCCGGATCTTTGCCAAGTACGACGTGGCGTTCTCACTCGGTGACGGTCTGCGGCCCGGTGCGACGGCGGACGCCAACGATGCGGCGCAGTTCGCCGAGCTGGACACACTCGCCGAACTGACGCAGCGGGCCTGGGAGTTCGACGTACAGGTCATGGTGGAGGGCCCGGGGCATGTTCCGTTCCATCTGGTCCGGGAAAATGTGGAGCGGCAGCAGGAACTCTGCAAGGGCGCGCCCTTCTACACGCTCGGGCCGCTGGTCACGGACATTGCACCGGGCTATGACCACATCACCTCGGCCATCGGCGCCACCGAGATCGCCCGTTACGGCACCGCCATGCTCTGCTACGTCACGCCCAAGGAACATTTGGGGCTGCCGAACAAGGACGATGTGAAGACCGGCGTGATCACCTACAAGATCGCGGCCCATGCGGCGGACCTCGCCAAGGGCCACCCCGGGGCGCACGAACGTGACGATGCCCTGTCCAAGGCCCGCTTCGAGTTCCGCTGGCGTGACCAGTTCGCGCTCTCGCTCGATCCAGTGACGGCGGAATCGTTCCACGACGAGACGCTGCCCGCGGAGCCGGCCAAGACAGCGCATTTCTGCTCCATGTGCGGGCCAAAGTTCTGTTCCATGCGGATCAGCCAGGACATCCGTGACGAGTACGGCTCCGC
>JAODMA010000239.1 GCA_025464545.1 Arthrobacter sp.
GCCTCACCGTAACAACCATGGCAGCGAGCATCAGCAGGTAAAACCCGACGTAGCCGATGTCCGCAGGGGACGGCATTGGTACGTTCACACCGGCGGCCGAGACCACCACGTAGTAGGCGTCCCCGGCAGCTTGGCACGACAGCGCAGCGGCTGCCAGAACGATCTCCGGCCGCTGGCCCTTCAAGCGGTAAACCATGAGCAACGAGACTGCGGCAGGCAACAGTACCGACAACAGGCCCAGCACGCCGTCAACAAAGAGGCTGAAATCTTCCGAGTCCCGGAAAGTCACCCCTGCCGCATATGCGGCGACAACGGCAAAAAGGGCACCAAATATAATCCAACCATCCCGGCCCCAGCTGCGCCGGCCGCGGGACCCCACGGCCTTGTGACCGCGCATCAACCCTCAGCCCATCCATCCCCGACTACGGATGACCGAACACCGGCTCCAGCGGTAAAGCTGACACCGGGAACCTCAACCAGGTTCCCAAAGATGCCCATCATCATGTTTCTCCTTCACGGGCAGAGTCACCCGCAGGTGACTATCGACCGCAAAACTCCTTTCGTAACGCCAGCGATCCCGCGCCAACCAATATCCAGCGATGAGCGGGAATCAGAACATGAACCGCTCTACGGTGCACCGCGCCACTTCGACGCCCCGCCGGCCAAACTCCTGGCGGACCTTCCGAACACCCTGACATCCCGGCTCAACAGCAACCCCGCGGTGCATGGGAGCGCTCCGTTCACAGCGTCTCGCGCAGCGATCCGCCGGCGTCGAAGTTCAATGGCGCAAGCAGCCTCCGCGACATCGCAACCAGTCCAGGGGTGGGCAACCCCCGCACAACGCCGGCCAAATCGGCCAGGGCAGCCCGGCGAACGCCCGTCCCCAGTCGCCGTCAGGGTCGAACCCGGACTCGGCCGCATAGCGGCGCAGCGGCGCGGAGGAGCCTCCTCTTTCCTCGTAGAGGGCTTCCACAAAACGGGCGGCCTCAGGCGAATGCAACGGTGAACGCGACAACAGCGTGTAGCTCAGCTGCATGGCGATGACCGCGGCCACAGGACCCAAGGTGGGCTGCAGCACCACGTTGCTCTTGATGCCGCCCTCGATGGCCAGTCGGAAGCGGTGGTTCGCCGCTGGGGAGGCGGAGCGTCGTCCGGGCTGTCCCGCCGCGTCCGGCCCGGCGGAGACCAGCTCGAACGAGTTGTGGTCAACCACGGCCACCCGCGCCTCGATGACGTGTACAGCGGGATGGGCCCGGCGGACACCAGCCCGCCCGTCCGGCCATGATGCCGCCCTGGTCGTCTCGGGTGGTCCGCCAATGCTTGTTAGGCTGGATGGATGAAACGCACCCTGACCGTCCTGTCCGCTGCAACCCTTCTGCTGATGCTGACCGGCTGCGGCCAGGTACAGGACGCCGCCAACAAGGCCGTCAGCGACGGAGCTTCCCAGGTTGCCACCGCAGCCGGCAGTGAAGTGAAGAAGCAAGCCTGCACGCTTGTGGAGGACGGGCTCGTCAGCGTCAAGGACAAGGAACTGCTGGGCGGGCTGGTCGCCGGCGCGGAGACCGCAGGCGTCCCCTCGGACGTCCTCACGCCGCTGCGGCAGATTGCCGAATCCGGCGATCAGGTGCCGGCCGAGTCCGTGCAGGCCCTCCGGGATGCCTGCGCCGCGTAGCTGAACCAGCCTGCCAGGCGCAGGTGTTTAGCGTTTTCCCTTTTTTCGTGATCCCTTGCCGCGGCCCTTGTCCGGGTTCGGCGCGTAGCGTTGCGCCACCTTCGGTTTCTTGACTGCTGGCCCGCGCCGGTCCGGCTTCGGTTCCCGCTTGGGTTTCTCCTGCTGCGCTGAAGGCTGCCGGGAGCTCGCCGCAGTGCGGCCGCGGACGATTCCGATGAATTCCTCGATCACCTCATCGGTGGTGTCACTGGGCCAGGCCAGGGCAATCTCGGTGCCTGGCGCGCCCGTAAGCTTCCGGGCGACGGTGTCCTTGACGTTGAAGTGCCGCGCCACGGACATCGGCAGAATCACCAGCCCGGCACCGGAGGCCACCACTTTCAGTGCCATCTCCGGACCACCGAGTTCCTGTACATCCAGCAGGGTCTCCGCGGACAGGTCCGCCAGCGCCACTTCCTCAAACACCGAGATTTCGTGGCCCTTCGGCGCGACCACCACCGGTTGTTCCTCGTACAGCGCGATGACGCTCAGGCCTTCGCGTTCCACCGGCAGCCGGACGAAGCTGAGGTCCGCGGAGCCGTCGTGCAGCACCGTGAGCTGGGCGCCGTCGTCTGACATAAAGGAGCGCAACGGAACGTCCGGCATCCGCTCTTCCCAGCGGCGGATCCACTTGCCGGGGGTAACCCCGGGGACGTAGGCGAAGCGCAACTCCCGTTCCTCGGCTTCGGCGGGGGTGCCGGCGGTTTCGTCACGGGCGTGGGGGGATTCATCTTCTGCGGACACAAGTTCACAGTACCGCCAGAGCAGGCGTAGGGTCCCGCCGCTTGGTGTTCCGCAACCGCCGCGCCGGATACCCTTGAAGCATGACCTCTGCGAACTCCCAGTCCATGAAGCCGGCCACCGTTGCCAAGAAGCTTGGCATCTACCTGCCCGCAACACCCCAGGAGTTCCAGGATTCGGTCATTACCCGCGCCGATTTCGCCGAGCTCCAGGCCAACCCGCCGGAGTGGCTGGCGGAACTGCGCCGCAACGGCCCCCACCCCCGCCCGGTGGTCGCGCAGAAGCTGAACGTGTCCATCGCCGGCCTGGCCCGCGGTGGCGTCGAGGAAGCGCTCACGACGGCGGAGATCACTGCGCTGCTGCAGGCACCCCCGGCATGGCTCGTGGCCGAGCGCTCCACCCACGCCGCTGTCCGTGCCGAGGCCCAGCGGGTCAAGGACGAGGCCGCGAAGAAGGAAGCCAAGAAGGCCCGCGCCGCCCGGGCGGAATAGCCTTTCCGGTTCGCCAATCCACCCCATCCGTGGAGGGGTCGGCTTATCCCGTTGTGCTCAGTCCTCGTGCAGCTGGACGAAGTTGCCGCAGCCGTCGTCCATCACGACGGACGTGCCGCCGGGACCTTCGCTCGGTTCGCCCTGGAAGATCACGCCCTTGGCGGTGAGCCGCTTGTACTCGGCGCGGACATCGGGCACACCGAAGACGATCGCGGGAATTCCGGCGTCGTGGAGACCGTTCATGTAGGCCGCGCCGATCGGGTTATCGCTGGGCTCCAGCAGCAGCCCCACCGAGCCACTCCCCGTACCGGCCGGATCCTTGACGATGTAGAGGTTGTGCTCGGGGATGGCCATGAGGCTCTCAAAACCGAGGATCCCCGTGTAGAACTCGTTGGCTGCCGCCGGATCCTTGACGTGGATACTGCACATTTTCAGTCGCATGGGCCCAAGGCTACGCCGGAGACCGCCCACCTGTGAACCGGCCCTGAGCCCAGTGCCATGGACCATTGACGGCCCGCCCGCCAGGGATTCCAATGGAAGCAGCGGAACCGCGCCCGCCCCGGGCAGCTTCCCTGGAGGTGTTTGCAATGCCGGCTCTCTTTGAATCCGCCCCCCTCGCGGTTTGGCAACTGCTTGTGCTGGCAACCGTCGTGGTAGGTACGGTTGCAGGCTCCGTATACCTGGCACGGAAACATCTGGAATCCGACGCGGGGCTGCCGGACGCGGTGTTCTGGGACGGTTTCGCCGGGCTCGCCGTCGTGGCGCCCGCCGTCATTGTGCCGTCCCTGGTCTCGCCCTGGGCCGGCCTGATGCTCGGGCTTCTCGCAGCGGGCACTGCCGGGGCAGCG
>JAODMA010000258.1 GCA_025464545.1 Arthrobacter sp.
TTACGGCAGCCTGGCCCGATTGTTAGGGCCGTCGCCCCGAATACGGAAGAATTGGCACATGACCGAGGAAAGCAACGCCCAGTGGCACGACGAACCCACCGACTACGGTCAGATCGGGAAGCTGCCCAGATTTGAAGCCGCCAGCGCAAATGACGCCAAGGGCGCAATGGCCTCCAGATCGCTGAGCATCACCGCGGCCGCCGCCGAGCCGGAACTGCTTGACCTGCCCTGGCACATCGCGCTCGAGGACTGGCCCGCGGAAAACCTCGCCGCCCTCCCCCGCGGCATCTCCCGGCACATCGTGCGGTTCGCCCACCTCGGTGGTTCTGTCATCGCCATCAAGGAGACCTCCGAGCACGTCGCGCGCCACGAATACCACATGCTGCGCAAGCTGGCACGGCTGGACGTTCCCTGCGTGGAGCCGGTGGCCGTCATCACCGGACGCACCACCGATGACGGCCGCCCTCTCAATCCTGTCCTCGTCACGCGGCACCTCAAATTCTCCATGCCCTACCGCGCACTCTTCTCCCAGATGCTGCGCAAGGACACCCTCACCCGCCTGATCGACGCCCAGGCGCTGCTGTTGGTCCGGCTGCACCTGATCGGTTTCTACTGGGGCGACGTCTCGCTCTCCAACACCCTGTTCCGCCGCGACGCCGGCGCGTTCGCCGCATACCTCGTGGACGCGGAGACCGGCGAGCTGTACCCCGATCTCTCCACCGGCCAGCGCGAGTACGATCTCGAAATCGCGCGGGTTAACATCGCCGGTGAACTCATGGACCTGCTTGACGGGGGCCTCATCGAGGAAAAAGTGGATCCCGTGGCCACGAGCGAACTCATCATGGACAGCTACCGGCGCCTTTGGACCGAGCTGACCGAGAAGGAGTCGTTCGAGATCGGCGAACGGTGGCGGGTGGCCGCCCGTATCCGGAAGCTCAACGAGCTCGGGTTCGACGTCGAGGAATACGCGATCAAGACGACGCAGAACGGCTCCACCATCCAGCTCCAGCCCAAGGTGGTCGACGCCGGCCACCACCAGCGCCGGCTGCTGCGCCTGACCGGCCTGGACGCGCAGGAAAACCAGGCCCGCCGGCTGCTGAATGATATGGACACCTTCCGGGCGGACAACAACCCGGACATGGACGAGGAATACAGTGCCCATCTTTGGGTCAGCCAGATCTTCGAACCGATTGTCCGCTCCATCCCCCGCGACCTGTCCGGCAAGCTCGAACCGGCGGAGGCCGTGCACGAGATCCTGGAGCACCGCTGGTACATGTCCGAGAAGGAGAACCGGCACATCCCGCTGGCAGAAGCGGTGCAGTCCTACATCGACTCGGAACTGCGCCACCGCCGCGACGAGGCCGCCATTATGCTGAACCCGGACACCGGACTGCTGAAAATTCTGGAGGTCGAAAACGAGGAGTCCCGCTACGGCGCCGACGAATCCGTCGAGGAATATCCCGACTCCGACGATTAGGACCCGCCGGTCCGAAGCGCGGCCGGGTTAAATCGCTTTGCCGGGGTTCAGGATGCCAGCCGGATCGAACAGTTCCTTGATCCGGCGCTGCAGTTCACGCACCGGTTCCTTTTGTTCCAGCCCAAGCCAGCGCAGCTTGTACTGGCCGATCCCGTGCTCTCCCGTGATGGTTCCGCCCATCGCCAGCGCCACGGTGATGGACTTGTCCAGTGCCGCGCCGAGGCGCTCCATCGCGTCGGCGTCGACGGTATTGTCCACTCGGTCCACCCAGAACGTGGGATGCAGGTTCCCATCGCCTGCGTGCGCCACGACCTTCAGCTGGACCCCGTACGCCACCGCCATGGCTTCCAGTTCGGCAACGTAGTCCACCAGACGGGAGCGGGGCACGGCCACGTCCTCGCCCACCCGGTATTCGTCGTCGACCTCGACGCCGCGGCTGCTCCGGCGGAGCTCCACGAGCTGCTCGGCCTCGGCATTGGCCTCCATGGTAACCACCGCCCCACCCGCCACCAGCAGGGGCCGGATCGCTGCCGCTTCGGCAGCGGCGCCGAAGCCGTCAGTCTGGATGAGCAGCAGGGCTGCGCCGCGCACGGCCAGGTCCGAGCCGTGGATATCGTCGAGCTGGGCGAGCGAGCCGCCGTCGAGCAGCTCCATGATGGCCGGTTGCACGCGGGCCTGGCCGACGGCGAGGACGCCCGCCGCGGCGCTGCGGAAGTCCGGGTAGAACGCCGCGATCGTGTGCACTTCGCTCGGGAGGTACTTGAGCCGCACGGTGACGCCGACGACAATCCCCAGGGTCCCCTCGGAGCCCACGAACAGCCCGGTGAGGTCATACCCGGCGACGCCTTTGAAGGTCTGGTGGCCGGTGTGAATGAGCGTGCCGTCTGCGAGCACGACGTCGAGCGCCAGGACAGAGTCGCGCGTCACGCCGTACTTGGCGCAGCGCAGCCCTCCGGCGTTCGTTGCCACGTTCCCGCCAATGGTCGACATCCTGAAACTTGCGGGGTCCGGGGCGAACATCAGCCCGTGCGTGGCGGCGACGGCGTTGAGGTCCGCGTTGATGACGCCGGGCTCGACAACGGCCGTCTCGTCGTCCGGATTGAGGTCCAGGATGCGGTTCATCCGCTCCAGGCTCAGCACGACGCAGCCCTGGCTCGCGTGGGCGCCGCCCGACACGCCCGTACCTGCTCCACGGGCGACCACTGGCACTCCGCGGGCCGCACAAGCGCGGACGGTGGCCTGGACATCCTCCACGGACTCGGCGAACACCACCGCCTGCGGCAGCTGGAAATCCAGCACCGGGGCCTGATCCACGGCGTACGCAGACAGCGTCGTCGCGTCCAGCACGACCTTAGCCGGGCCCAGGACAGAGGCGAGCTCGTCAGCGATGCTCATGCGGGTCTCCAGTTCGTCGAATCCGGTTTTCAGTCTAAGCCGGAAAATCGGCCGCCCCGGGCCTACGAGAAGGACTTCCGGCTGCCCGGCACGCGCCAGGCCGGATTCAAGGAAGCCATGAAGAACGCCGGGTTGGCTGTCACACCGGAGTGGCAGGTCTCCGCGGACTTCACCATACAGGGCGCATACACCAGTGCCCGGCGCCTGCTTGGCGATTTGCTGCTCGGACCGGGGCGCGCGCGGAAACGTCAGTCGTCCGCACCGCCCATGAACCGCACGAACCGCTGCAGCACGACGGGCCAGCCGGCTGCGTATTCCGCCCGGGCGGCTGCGGGGTCCTCTGCCCCTTCCCAGCCGCTGTGCACCAGGCGGAGCTCGGTACCGCCCTCGACGGCACGGAAGGCCACTCGGAGCTCCGTGGACCATACGGCCGAGCTCCCGGGGTGCCAGCTTGCGTGGAAGGACAGCGGCGGCTGCCAATCGTCAATCGAGCCCCAGATTGCCGTCCTGCCGTCATCCGCGGTCTCCAGAATCAGGTTCTCTTCGAACTCCACGTAGGAACCGGCCCCGAAAACGCCGTGGTTTTCGAGCGGCCACCAGAGGTGTGTGTGCTCCGTGAAGCCCACGAACGCCCTGGCGACAGCGCCCGGTACCACAACCGTAGAGACGAAAGGCTCCAAGCCATCGTCTGCCTCCGGTTCCGGGCTATCAGAGGGGCCGGCAGAAGCGTGGCTGAAGAGGTTATCCATGGGCATTTATTCTACCCGCGACGTAGCCCGCCCTTCCTGACTTCCGGGGGCCTGCCACTCGTCGGATCCTCAGATTCCGGCGCACTGCCGGCAGTGGGCGGCGGTGGTGGGGGTTTGGTGTTGGGGTTAAATGCGGGAGAGCCCCCGACCTGGTGGTGGGGGCTCTCGACCGTTTTTCAATGTTTGTCCGGCGGTGACCTACTCTCCCACACCCTCCCGGGTGCAGTACCATCGGCGCTGTGGGTCTTAGCTTCCGGGTTCGGGATGCGACCGGGAGTTTCCCCCACGCTATGACCGCCGTAACCCTGTGTCCCGTCCCCGGCCGTGTGGGCGCGGGGGTGGGAAATCTTGTGTGGTTACAACATGTGCTCCTGCCCTTGTTGAGGGGGCAGTTGTGGTGTTGTTATTCAGTTGTCGGTTCGCAAGCAACGCTACCCTGGCGGGTTTGTTGGTTGGGAACCACATAGTGGACGC
>JAODMA010000277.1 GCA_025464545.1 Arthrobacter sp.
GCAGTACCGTGACCGTTCCGCGCAACGCGGAGATCGCGCGGCTGACTACGTTGGCGGATTCCCGGTCCAGGTGGGCGGTAGGTTCGTCGAGCAGCAGCACGGTGGCTCCGGCCTCGATCCGGGCGAGACCGCGGGCCAGCGCCACGCGGCGCAGCTCCCCCGGGCTGAGCTCGGCCGGGTGCTTGGCGGCGAGGTGGCCCGCGGCGCATGCTGCCAGGCAGCGGCGGGCAGCATCGTCCGGCTCCGCCCCGGGCTGGCCTGAAGGCCGACCCAGGTACAGCAGGAGCTCATCCAGCACGGTCGGCGCGACCATGACGGGGTGTTGCGGCACCCAAGCGAGATCCGCCGTGGTGTATCCCTCAAGTGTTCCGGCGACGGTGGTCCCGCCGCCTGCCCCGACCGTGCCGGCCAGCACACCGAGGACCGTGCTCTTCCCGGCCCCGCTGGCCCCGGTCAACGCGGTGATCTTCCCGGGGGCGGCGGTGAAGCTGAGCGGCCCGACGGCCGGCCGGGTGCGTCCGCCGTAGCGGACAACCAGGCCGGTCACGGTGACCGCCGGCGGACCCGCGGGACACTGGTCCGCATGGCCTGGGGCGACGGACGAAGCAGCATCGCGGGGCCGCAACGGCACGGCTTCAGGCGCAGCGAGCACGGCGGTGGTCTGGGCGAGCGCCGCGCGGCCTTCGTCGCTGGCGTGGTGCGCGGTTCCCAGTTCCCGGAGCGGGAGGTAGCAGTCCGGGGCCAGGATCAGCGCCAGCAGCCCCGCTTCGAGGCCCATATCGCCGTTGACCAGCCGGACGCCGATGAACACGGCGACCACGGCCACGGAGATGGTAGCTATGAGTTCCAGCGCAAGCGCCGAGAGGAACGCGGTCCGCAGGGTTCCCATGGTCCGGGAACGGTATTCCTCGGAGATTTCCTCCAGGGCCTTGCGCTGGGCCGCGGCCCGGCCGAGCCCGACCAGTACGGGGAGGCCTTTGGCGAGCTCCAGCATGTGGCCGGAGAGCCGGGCGAGCGCTGACTGGGCCTCCCGGACCCGGTCCTCGGTATAGCGCCCGATCAGGACCATGAACAGCGGTACGAGCGGCACGGTCAGTACGATCACGACGGCGCTGATCCAGTCGGCGAACAGGATCCGGGCCCCGAGCAGGAGCGGGATCGCCGCGCAGTTCACGAGGGCCGGCAGGAACTGGGTGTAGTAGCTGTCCAACGCGTCCAGTCCGCGCGTGGCTAGGATGGCAAGTCCGCCGTCGGACGGGCCCGCCGCCCGGGTCCCGTTGCGCAGCGCCCGTTCCAGCAGTTCCAGGCGCAGCTCCTCCTTCACGCCCAGCGCGGCCCGGCGTGCGGCGACCGCCTGGGCCCAGACTGTCAGGGAGCGCAGGATCACCCCGGCGAGGCCCCAGACCAGTTGCTCGCTCCAGGACGGGTTGTGCGCGATCAGTCCCGCGAGCATGGACGCAACCGCCTGTCCCATCAGCACGAGGGACAGCGCCTTGAGCGCGGCGAGCAGACCCAGCAGGTAGAGCGCGGAGCGCGTCGCAGGCCCGGACGGGAAGTGCGGTCTCATCGGGAGTCAGTCCTTGGCTGCCAGCGCTTTGGCGGCGATTGCGGGAAGGAAGCTGTGGGCTTCGGGGATGTGGCCGGCACTCACCCGGCGCCGGAACACCCAGTAGGTCCAGGCCTGGTAGGCCAGCACGAGCGGGAGTCCCACGCAGGCCACAATGCTCATCAGTCCTAATGTGTAGTCCGAGGAGGAGGCGTTGTAGATCGTCAGGTCGAACTCGGGGTTGAGCGAGGACGGAAGCACCACGGGGAAAGCGGCGCCGAAGATCGAGGCGGTCCCAAGCAGCAGGAAGGCTCCGAGGGACAGGAACGCCCTGCCCTCCGCCCCGTGCCTGGCGAAGTACCAGGCGAGGACGGCGGCGGCGAGCGCACCGGCTACCGCGATCACCGTCCAGGCTTCGCCGCTGAGCAGTTGCAGGCCTACCGCCCAGCCGGCGAGCGGAAGCAGCAGCACCGGCAGCAGCCGGACGAACCACCGGCGTGCGCGGTGCCGGACGTCGCCGTCGGTCTTCAGGGCCAGGAAGGCGAGGCCGTGCAGGAGCGAAAACCCGACGACGGCGAGCCCGCCGAGGACGGCGTAGGCGTTGAACCAGGCAAAGGGGCCGCCCTCCCGGTCGCCGTTGGCGTTCAGCGGAAGCCCCGTGGTGGTGAGCGCCAACAGGGCGCCGACGCCGAAGGCGGCGGTAAGCGAGCCGGCCGAAATGGCCCAGTCCCAGCGGGCACGCCACTGCGGGGTGTCCACCTTGCCCCGGTATTCAAACGCGACGGCACGGAAGATCAGCGCGATGAGGACCACCAGCAGCGGCAGGTAGAGCGCGGAGAACAGGGAGGCGTACCAGAGCGGGAACGCTGCAAAGGTGGCGCCGGCCGCGGTCAGCAGCCAGACCTCGTTCCCGTCCCAGACGGGGCCGATCGTGTTGAGCAGGACGCGGCGCTCGGTGTTGTCCCGGGCGAAGCCCTTCATCAGCATGCCGACACCGAGGTCGAAGCCCTCCAGGAAGAGATAGCCTGTCCACAGCACCGCGATGGCAATGAACCAGATGGTGGGAAGCAGTTCCATGCTGAGTATCCTCTGCGTTTCTATGGTGACGGGTGCTTAGTAGGCAAAGGCCAGGACGTCGTCGTCCGGTTTGCTGGAGCCTCGCGGGCCCTCCCCCGGGGTCTGGTCCTCGTTCTCATCGGCCCGGGCGTGCGCGAGTTCCGGCATGGCCGAGACCACGCCGCCGCGGATGTACTTGACCAGAAGCTTGACCTCCACCACGAGCAGCAGCGCGTACACGGCCGTCAGCACGATCAGGGAGGCCAGCAGTTCCCCGGCGGAGACACCGGGCGAGACGGCAGCTGCGGTGAACATGAAGACCTGGTCGATCCCGCTGGGATCGGGGTTGGGTGCGACGACGAACGGCTGACGGCCCATCTCGGTGAAGATCCAGCCGGCGGCATTGGCGCCAAACGGGGCCAGAATGCCCAGCACCGCCAGCCGCATGAGCCCGCGGGAGGCCGGGACGGTTCCCTTGCGGGTGAACCACAGTGCTGCCAGCGCTGCGAGGGCTGCCAGTCCGCCGAAGCCGATCATCATCCGGAAGCCCCAGTAGGTGACCTCCATGACCGGGACGTACTGGATCTCCTGGCCGGCCCGCTCCCCATAGATGGGGTTGTCCGGCAGGTGCGTGCCGTAGTCGGCCCGGTACTGGTCCAGAAGGCTGTTCACGCCTTTGACTTCGGTGGTGAAGTCACCCTTGGCTAAAAAGGAGAGCATGCCGGGGACCTCGATCACGGCGACGATGTCATCGCAGTTCTTGGTGCCGAGGTTGCCGACGCTCAGCACGGAGAAGCCGGTGCCGTCGTGGCAGGCCGCCTCGGCAGCGGCCATCTTCATGGGCTGCTGTTCGAACATGAGCTTGCCCTGCAGGTCGCCGGTGAAGGCGGTGCCGGCGAACGAAATCATGGCTACGGCGGCGCCGATCCGCAGCGACCGGATCCAGACGGCGTGGTCGGCCCGGTCCCGTCCCGGAACGGCCGATTCGCCGGGGATGGCCCTGCCGTCCGCCCCGACCGTGTCGATCCCGTCGTGGCGGCGGCGCCACAGGTGGTACCAGGCGATGCCGAGCAGGAAGGCGCCGGCAACTGCGAGGGCCCCGAAGAGCGTGTGCGGCACGGCAACGAGCGCGGTGTTGTTGGTGAAGACCGCCCAGGCATCCGTCATAACCGGCCGTCCGTCGATCATTTCGACGCCGACCGGGTGCTGCATCCAGCTGTTGGCCACGATGATGAAGTAGGCGGAGAAGACCGAGCCGATGACGGCGATCCAGAGGCAGCTGAGGTGCACGGCGGGCTTGAGCTGCTTCCAGCCGAAGATCCACAGGCCCAGGAAGGTGGATTCCACGAAGA
>JAODMA010000280.1 GCA_025464545.1 Arthrobacter sp.
ACTACTCCAAGATGGACAGCGCCGCCTGGATCGGCCTGCCGTATTTCCAGGCCCCGGAGTTCCACTTGGGCGTCGTCGGCCTGTTCGTGCCGGTGGTCCTTGTGCTGGTCGCCGAGAACATCGGCCATGTGAAGTCCGTTTCGGCCATGACCGGCCAGAATCTCGACGGCGTCTCCGGCCGGGCGCTGATGGCCGACGGCGCGGCGACCGTTCTTGCCGGCCTGGGCGGCGGCTCGGGCACGACCACTTACGCGGAGAACATCGGCGTAATGGCGGCGACGAAGGTCTACTCGACCGCGGCCTACTGGGTGGCCGGCCTCTTCGCCGTGCTCCTGAGCTTCTCGCCGAAGTTCGGTGAGCTGATCGCGACCGTCCCGGCAGGCGTGCTGGGCGGCGCGGCCACCATGCTCTACGGCATGATCGGTGTCCTCGGCGTGAAGATCTGGGTACAGAACAAGGTGAACTTCGCCAACCCGGTAAACCTGACGACCGCCGCCGTCGCGCTCATTGTCGGCATTGCGGACTACACGTGGACCATTGGCGACCTGAAGTTCACGGGCATTGCCCTGGGTTCGGCGGCCGCCCTGGCGATCTACCACGGCATGAAGGCGATCGCGAAGGCACGCGGCACGGTCGCGGAGCCGGAAACCGAAGAGCCAGCGGCTGTCGCGGCCATGAAGGCCGCGACCAACGCCGCCGCCAAGCGCGCACCCAAGAAGCGGCGCTGACTGCCCGCAGCCTACACACGGAAGGCCGGCGCCCGGCCACCCTTGGGTGGCAGGACGCCGACCTTCCGTCTTTAACAGCGGCTTGCCGACGGGGGTTTAGCCCGCGTCGAACTGTTCCTCGTCGTCGCCGCCGTCCTTGGGCGACTTGCTTTCCGGCAGGTCCGTGCCGGAACCGTCGGGCAGCCCTGCGGCATCCTGGCCCGGCTCCGAGGAGAACGGCCGCCCGGCGTCGGGCTGCTCGGTGTTGGAATCGTCCATCTCGGCCTCCGAGGAAGGCACTGCCGCCTCCGAATCCTCGGGCCCGGCAGCGTCGTATCCGGGCCCTGAACTGGCGGTTTCTGAACTCATTTGTTCCTCCGTTCCTCCGAAGCGTCCGGCTCCGGGTTCTCCTGCACTGTCTTGGTCTTCTGCACCGAACTGGCTGAGGTCCGGCGCGCCGGCGGGGAAGGTCTCACCGTCCGGACTGTCCTGGCTGAGGCCCGCGGCGTCGAACGCCTCTTCCTCCCGGGGCTGGGCGAACTTCTGCGTGTCCCCGCCCGGCATTTCCTGCTCCGCGGTCGGGGTGCCGTAGCCACCGGCTTCTTCGATCGGTTCCTGCTGGTTCTCCTGAGTCATGTCATTCCTCCTGCTGTTGGAATCGTGGTGAAACCTGACTTCATTGTGTGTCGCGGGTGAGTCAGCGCGGGCGGCGGTTGCCTCAGAGGCCCTTTCCGCCGGTGACCGGAAGCACAGCGCCGGAAATATAGGAGCCATGGTCGGAGGCGAGCAACACGTAAGCCGACGCCAATTCCGCGGGCTGGCCGGCGCGTTGCAGCGGGGTGTCCTGGCCGAAGTCCGGGAGCTTGTCCGGCCACTCGGTCGCCGGGATCAGGGGCGTCCAGATGGGGCCCGGAGCCACGGCGTTCACACGGATCCCCTTCGGTCCAAGCTCCTGCGCCAGGGCCTTGGTGAAGGCGACCTGCGCCGCCTTGGTCATCGCATAGTCGATGAGTTCCGGAGAGGGGTTGAACGCCTGGATCGACGCCGTCGTGATGATCGAAGCCCCCGCCTTTAACTGCGGCACCGCCGCTCGGGCCGTCCAGATCAGCGAGTACAGGTTGGTCTGGAAGACGCGGTCAAACTCTTCGGTGGGCAGTGACTCGAAGCTGTCGCGGTTTTTCTGGTACGCCGCATTCAGGACCAGGACATCCAGGCGGCCGAACTCGGCCACAGTGTCCGTCACGATTTGGCCGGCAAAGTCCTCACTCCTGCCGTCGCCGGGAATCAGCAGCGCCTTCCGGCCCGCCTTCCGGATCCACTCGGCGGTGTCCTGGGCGTCTGCTTCCTCTTCCGGCAGGTAGGAGATGGCGACGTCGGCGCCCTCCCGGGCGAAGGCAATGGCTACGGCCCTGCCGATTCCCGAGTCACCGCCGGTGATGAGGGCGGCCTTGCCCTTGAGCGCGTCGCTGCCCCGGTAGCTCTCTTCACCGTGATCCGGCGCGGGGTCCATGCGCGCGGTGAGGCCCGGCTGTTCCTGGACCTGCTCAGGGAAGGATCCGGAGAAGTAACCGCCGCGGGGGTCCCGCGGCTGGTCCTGCTGCTTGCCTGGATCACTCATAGCCCACCTACCCAACGTGTCGGTTTCCAAGGACGATTCCGCGGCCACCGGCACGAAACCGGCCCCTTCGAAAGTATCCCAGCGAAGTAAACAGTTCCACCCTACCGGAAAATAATCAGCAGACTTAGTACCACCTTGAATTTAGCAAGTCTCAAGCCTAGGTTGAGTGTTAACTGCCACCGGCAGTCCTATCCGCAGCTACCGGAGGTTCGCCAGTGTCCGATCCAGAAGAGTCCACGAGGGTGGGAAGGAACGAATCCGTCGAGGAAAAAATGGACCGCAACTGGATGGAACTCCTGCAGGAACTCCGGGTGTTG
>JAODMA010000295.1 GCA_025464545.1 Arthrobacter sp.
CGGCCTTCCACAGCGTGGTGGAGTAGTAGAAAATCACGTTAATGCCGACGAACTGCTGCAGTACCGACAGGATGATACCGATCCAGACCACCGGCTGCAGCCCGAGGACCTTGCCCCGCAGGGATCCCTTCTGGCCGGCGAGCCTGTCCTCGTCGATGGCGTTCTTGATGTCACGCAGGTGGCGGTCCGAGTCCTCGTCCGGGGCGATCGACTTGAAGACCTTCAGGGCCTCCGCGTCCTTGCCCTGGAAGACCAGGAACCGCGGGGATTCGGGCAGGGTGTACGCGATCCAGCCGTACACGACGGCGGGGACGGCTGCGGCCATGAACATCCAGCGCCACGCCTCCAGTCCGAACCAGAGGGCCTGGTCCGCGCCGCCGGCCGAGTTCGCGAACAGCGCGTCGGAGAGCAGGGCGGCGAAGATGCCGGTGGTGATCGCCAGCTGCTGCAGCGAGGCCAGCCGGCCACGGACGTGGCGGGGGGAGATCTCGGAAATGTAGGCCGGAGCAATCACCGAGGCCAAGCCGATGCCGAGCCCGCCCACCAGGCGCCAGAAGATCAGGTCCCAGACGCCGAACGCGAAGCCGGTGCCGATGGCGCTGACGAGGAACAGAAGCGCGCCGATCTTCATCGCGGGGATGCGTCCGTAGCGGTCGGCGACCTTGCCGGCCAGGTAGGCGCCTGCCGCGCAGCCGAGGAGGGCCACGGCGACGGCAAAGCCGGTCACGGCCTCGCTCAGCGCGAACTCGTCCTTGATCGCGTCGACGGCTCCGTTGACGACGGAGGAGTCAAAGCCGAAGAGGAAGCCGCCGACGGCGCCCGCCACGGCCAGCCAAATGACCCGCTTCGGGATCTTGGCGACGGTCTGGTCCTGCGTGGTGGTCATACGGCTCCCTCGGCAACTCGGTCCGCGGCCTCCGCCGCGAGTACCAAGTCTTACACCGGACCCGGCGTGCCGCCTGTCACATGGGCCAAATAGTGAGAGGAAACATACAGTTACTGCCTCCCGGCAGCCCGTCCGCCGTGGTCATGCGTTCCTCCCGGCGGGCGGTCAGTGCGCAGCCACAGCCACAGCCTCGGCGTCGGTCCTGGGCGCCTTCGGGTCCGTGAGCTTCTTGTTCGGCAGGGCGAAGCTGATCAGGAAGGCGATGCCGGTCAGCACAGCGGCGGTGAGCATGACGGCGTCAATTGACTGGGCAAAGCCCTCGGTGATGGGCCGCGTCAAGGCCGGGTTCGCCTGGTGCAGCCAGCTCGTGTCGTTGAGCGAATCGTTGCTCGCGCCGTTCTGGAAGAAGGCGTAGAGCGGGGCGTTGGCTGGGTCGGCGGCCACGGCGGGGTCCTGCAGGATCTTGAGGAAGTTCGCGTCCTGCATGGCATTCTTCATGCCGGTGGCGACCTTGTCCGCGGCCATGCTGAAGAGCATGGAGATGAATACGGCTGTGCCCACCGCGCCGCCCATCGAGCGGAAGAACGCGGCGGAGGATGTCCCCACGCCCATGTCCTTCGGGGGCACTGAGACCTGCATCGCCAGGGTCAGCGGCTGCATGCAGAAACCCAGCCCGAGACCGAAGAACACGGCGATCGCGCCCGGGACCCACAGCGGGGTGTCCACCCCGAGGGAGAGGCCCATGATGAGGGCGGCAGCGGTCAGGACCGCCGTGCCCAGGATCGGGAAGATCCGGTAGGTCCCCGACGCCGAGATGGTCCGGCCCGCGGTGATGGAGCCGGTGAGGATGCCGACGGTGAAGGTAATCATCATCAGGCCCGCCTCGGTGGGGGTGAGGCCCTTGACCAGTTGCAGGTACATCGGCAGCATCGCGATCGCACCGAACATGCCGATGCCGATGATGAAGTTCAGCAGTGAGGACAGGCCGAAGGTGACGTTGTGGAAGAGGCGGAGCGGGATCAGGGCGTAGTCGCCGGCGCGCTTCTCCGCCAGCAGGAAAGCTACGATGCCCACGACGCCGAGCCCGATGCAGAGCAGCGAACTCGGGGACGTCCAGCCCCAGCTGCGGCCCTGTTCAGCCACGAGCAGCAGCGGAACGATTGCCAGCGTGATGGCCGCGGCACCCCAATAGTCGATCTTCTGCTTCACGTGCTTGGCCGGCAGGTGCAGGTAGAGGAATACGACCGCGAGGGCGGCGAGTCCGATCGGGATGTTGATGAAGAACACCCAGCGCCAGCCGTCGAAACCCAGGATGTTAGCGGAGCCGGCGAAGGCACCGCCCACCACGGGTCCGAGCACCGAGGAGATGCCGAACACGGACATGAAGTAGCCCTGGTATTTCGCCCGGTCCTTCAGCGCAACGAGGTCGCCGATGATGGTCAGGGCGAGAGCCAGCAGCCCACCGGCCCCCATGCCTTGGATGCCGCGGGCGATGGCGAGTTCGGTCATTGAGTGGACGGATCCGGCGTACAGCGAACCGGCCAGGAAGATCAGGATCGCGGCCAGATACAGCGGACGGCGCCCGAAGATGTCGCTGAGCTTGCCGTACAAAGGGGTGCTCACCGTGGACGTGATCAGGTACGCCGTTGTTGCCCAGGCCTGGAGCGAGAGCCCATCGAGGTCGTTGGCAATCGTGTAAATGGAGGTGGACACGATTGTCTGGTCCAGCGAGGACAGGAACATGCCGAGCATTAGGCCCACCATGACGGTGAGGGTCTGGCGGTGGGTCAGGACCTCTCCGGCCGCGCGCGCAGAGCTGGTTTTGGACATGGGTGCTCCAGAAGGAAGTTTCGGGATCAAGCAGGAAAGTTGCTTTCAGTAACTATCTTAGAGGCCGGCTTGTTCCCGAAGCCACCTAATTCCCCCTAGGATGCCCGTTTGCCGCCGCGCTCGACGAGGATCCCGTCCGGGTCACACCAGATCATGGCACCGGGCCGGATGCTCACGCCGTCGATCTCCAGGTCCACGTCGGCCTCACCGTTCCCTGCCTTCGCACTCTTGCGCGGGTTGCTGCCCAATGCCTTGACCCCCAGCGGAAGCTCCGCGATGGCGGCACGGTCACGGATGGCGCCATTGACGACGACGCCGGCCCACCCGTTGCTGACGGCGCTCGCCGCAATCAAGTCCCCCATCAACGCGGTGCGCAGCGAACCGCCGCCGTCGACCACAAGAACGGCGCCTCCACCCGGGGTCGACAGGGTCGACTTGACGAGGGCATTGTCCTCGAAGCAGCGGACGGTCCGGACCGGTCCGCTGAAGTGCGTATGACCGCCGAGGGACTGGAACTGCAGGGCCACGGAATCGAGCTCCTCGCCCCGTTCGTCGTAGAGGTCGGCGGTGTTGACGGCCGGTTCGGTCATTGGTGCTCCTTGGCGGGGATTGGAAAGCGGATCTTGATCCCCACGAGAGTCTGGCCCCGCAAGGACCATCTGCCTGAAAAACCAGTCCCGGGGGAACAACATATGCGCCTGTCCGAAACGCCCGGAGCGGCTCCGGATCCTGCCGTCGCAGGTCCTGGCAGGGCGACGTCAGTGGCGCTCGCCGAGCCGGAGCGGCGGGTCCGCCCGGTCTGGACCGCGGGTGTGGTGCTGGTGAATGTCGGCATCAACGCGGCGTTCTTCGGCCCGCTCCAGGTTCTGCTCGGCCAGCAGGCGGCAGCCTTCAGCGAAGAGGACAAGGAAGCCATTCTCGCCCTCGTGACAGGGGCGGGCGCCGCGGTATCCCTCGTGGCCAACCCATTGTTCGGAGCCTTCAGCGACCGCACGAGGTCCCGGTCGGGCCGTCGGGTGCCGTGGGTGGTCTTCGGGGCAGTGCTCGGCGCTGCAGCCTTGATCGCGCTGGCCGGTGCGCCGAACGTCGCGGTAATGACGCTGCTGTGGTGCCTCGTCCAGGTCGGTTGCAACGGCGCCTATGCGGCCATTACCGCCGCCATCCCGGATCGGGTGCCGGTCCAGCAGCGCGGCACGGTGGGCGGCCTGGCCGCGATGGGCCAGACCGTCGGGATCCTGATCGGCGCGGTGATCGCCGCCGCCGTCACGGGCAACTTTGCCGCCGGATACCTCGTCTGCGCAGTGGCGCTGCTCGCCGGCGTCGTGCTCTATTTCTTCAAGAACGACGACGTCCCGCTGCCCGCCGGGGCCCGTCCCGCGTTCAGCCTGGCCGGCTTCGCCAAGAGCTTCTGGGTATCCCCGGTGCTCTACCCGGACTTCGCCTGGGCGTGGCTGACGCGGTTGCTGGTCAACATAGGCAACCACATGGTCACGCTCTACCTGCTGTTCTTCCTCAAGGACGGCGTCCAGGTGAAGGAGACCCAGGGCATCGAACCGGAATTCGGGGTGCTGGTCCTCACCGGGCTGTATGCGGTGATGGTCATCATCACGAGCGTGATCGGCGGCCGGTGGAGCGACCGGATGGGCAAGCGGAAGCCGCTCGTCATCATCTCTTCGGGCATCATCGCCGCGGCCTCCCTCATCCTGGCCATCGCCCCAACCTGGGCCGGTGCCCTGATCGGCGCCTCCGTGCTCGGCATCGGCTTCGGCTGCTACCTCGCCGTGGACTTCGCGTTGATTACCGAGGTCCTGCCCACGGCGCTCAGCCGTGGCAAGGATTTGGGCGTGCTCAACATTGCGAACTCGCTGCCCCAGGTGCTCGCACCGCTCATAGCGTTTCCCTTTGTAGCACTGTGGGGCGGTTATGTCTCGCTCTACGTGGCGGCTGCGGTGATCGGACTTCTGGGGGCCGTTTTTGTCGTCAAAATCAAGGGCGTTGACTGACCGGGGGACCATAGCGCCCGGCGGCCGCCGGCTCCCGAGCTGACTCACCGGGGGCCTGCGGCGGTACCGTATAGTGGTCGGGAATTGCCGCGGCAGCACTGCGGAGGAAACCCTCCCGGCTGCCGAGAATACCGACCCCGGAACGTTGCTGATGCCTGAAAACCACTCAGATCTTCCACCGATGGCTCCTCCGCCCACCCTGCCCCGGCAGCGCCTGCGATACACCCGGATCCTCGAGGTGGCCGCCGGATACGCCCGCAAGGGCCTGGACTCCGTGGTCCTCTCCGAAGTTGCGGCCCAGGCTGACGTTCCGCTGGGGACCCTCTACCGATACTTTCCCTCGCCCACCCAACTGGTCCTCGCGCTATACCGCAAGCAGTTGGCGGAACTGCATGCCCCCGAGGGCGCCACCTCGTCTTCGCGGACACGGGCTGCCACCCGCGCGCAAACGCCTGTTCCCGCTTCCCCGGCCGGCGCCGGGCCCGCCGGGCACCCGGCTTCCGGCGCCGGACCGAACGGCCAGGCGTTGGTCGCGGTGGCGATGGAGATCTTCCACATGCGCCTTATGCAGCCGGCCGTCGAGCAGTGCCTGAGCAAAGCGGTTTACGTGAAGGGCTCGGACACCACCCGTCTGCTGCGCGAGATCGACTCACTGGCGGAGCAGGCGGTCACGGCCGCCAGCGCCGACGCCGGAATCTCCCGGGTGTTGTTGCTGACCGTCACCGGACTGGTCCAGGCGGTGCGATGCCGCCGTCTCTCCCTGTTCGAGGCGGAGGAGGACCTGAAAAAGGCCTGTGCCCTGCTGGACTGTGCCCGCGGAGCCGCGTAACCGGTCTAGACCAATGCCGCCT
Organism: Arthrobacter sp.; assembly: GCA_025464545.1. Lineage (GTDB taxonomy): Bacteria > Actinomycetota > Actinomycetes > Actinomycetales > Micrococcaceae > Arthrobacter. Next base: position 5,571 of record JAODMA010000295.1, read on the forward strand.
AAAAGATCCACTTTTGAGTGAGGTAGCTCACACAATGGCCAGAGAAACGTTTCACCATCAGCCAAGGGCCTGCACCCGGCACCTCGGAGCGCGCGCGCTTTGCTTACCATTGCAGAACCGGAGCGGCCCCGCCGCCAGCACTTCCGGAGCCTCACCGGAGGCCCGCCATCCTTGGGCCCCCACGGACGCTCCCAGCCCAACTTGAGCATCCTTGTGCTCAAGCTTCCCTGAGCCGTGCGCCCACGGTAAGCCCCAGGAGACAACGACGTGTCCACTGAAACGATTATTCCCGCCGACTCCACTTCCGCCGCAGAGGCGGTAGCTCCGCTCAGCGATGAGGAGATCTTCGCATCCCACCAGGGCGGCAAGCTTTCGATTTCCAGCACCGTCCCGCTCGCCAGCAAGCGCGACCTTTCGATCGCCTACACGCCCGGGGTCGCGCAGGTCAGCCGCGCCATTGCCGCCGACCCGGAGCTAGCCAAGACCCTCACCTGGGCCCAGCGCCTCGTCGTCGTGGTCAGTGACGGCACAGCTGTCCTGGGCCTCGGAGACATCGGCGCCAGCGCCTCGCTTCCCGTGATGGAAGGCAAGTCCGCCCTGTTCAAGGCCTTCGGCGAGCTCGACTCCATCCCGCTGGTGCTCAACACCACCAACGTGGACGAGATCGTCGAGACGCTCGTCCGGCTACGCCCGAGCTTCGGGGCCGTGAACCTCGAGGACGTCTCGGCGCCGCGCTGCTTCGAGCTGGAGGAAAAGCTCATCGAGGCCCTCGACTGCCCCGTCATGCACGATGACCAGCACGGCACCGCCGTCGTGGTGCTCGCAGCCCTGACCGGGGCGGCAAAGGTGACCGGACGGATGCTGGAGAACCTCCGCGTGGTGATTTCCGGTGCCGGGGCCGCAGGAATCGCCGTAGCCGAGATCCTGCTCACCGCCGGCATCGAGGACGTTGTCCTGCTGGACTCCCGCGGCGTGATCAACAAGGACCGGGCCGACATCGCCGCGGACCCCGGCAGCAAGAAGGCCCAGCTCGCCGTGCGCAGCAACCCCCGCGGCGTCCACGGCGGACCCGCCGAGGCGCTGCTCGGCGCGGACGTCTTTATCGGCGTCTCCTCCTCCAAGCTTGCCGAGGAGCATCTGAAGCTCATGGGCCACAACTCCATCGTCTTCGCCCTGTCCAACCCGGACCCGGAAGTCCTGCCGGAGGTTGCGCGCCGGTACGCGGCCGTCGTCGCCACCGGGCGCAGCGACTTCCCCAACCAGATCAATAACGTCCTGGCGTTCCCCGGGATCTTCCGCGGCGCTCTGGATGCCGGCGCCCGCCGGATCACCCCGGCGATGAAGCTGGCAGCCGCCCGCGCCATCGCCGCCCTGGCCGAGGACGGACTCACCGCCGACTACATCGTGCCGAGCCCGTTGGATCCGCGCGTGGCCCCGGCCGTTTCGGCCGCCGTTGCCGCTGCGGTCGAGGCGGAGTAGCCACCCGCAACAAAAGGTCTCGGGTACCGGACGACGACGGCGACGCTGCTCCCTTTTCCCGGGGCAGGCGCCGCCGTCGTCGGTTAAGGCATGTGGCGGCACGGAAGACCGCAGCGTCGGCAGCCCGGCCCTCCGGCCCCGCCACACCGCCATAGACTGGGGCGATGAACCCCGAAACTGTTGTGACGATCCTTTGCGGCCTGGCCATTCTGGTGGGCGTGGCGGGCACCATCATCCCGGTGCTTCCCGGCGGCTTCCTCATCGGCCTGAGCCTGCTGGCCTGGGCGATCTGGGGCGGCGCCGGAACCACAGGCTGGGTGGTGTTCGGCATCGGCATGGTATTCGTCTTGGCCGGAATGGCAGCCAGCGCCGTCCTGACAGGCCGGAAGCTCAAACAGCACAGCATCCCCAGCCGTTCGGTCGTGGCCGGTCTGGTTCTGGGTGTCGTGGGCATGATCGTCATCCCTGTGGTGGGGCTGTTCGTGGGCTTCGCCGCAGGGCTCCTGCTTAGCGAACTGCACCGCACCCGCGTGTTCGGCACCGCCGTGGCCTCCAGTTGGGCCGCATTAAAGGCCACCGGCCTCGGGATGATTGTCGAGTTTGGCCTGGCCTGCCTCGCGGCCAGCACCTGGGTCATCGGACTCTGGGTGGCCGCCTCAGCCTAGGGGAAGCGGATCACGGACGCCGCCGCGGCCGGGAATTCCCTGAGCCTACTAGCATAGGTGCATGAGCGCCGGACCCGGAGAATCCGCCCCCCAGCAGCCTTCCCTGTTTCACGACACCCGTGACCTGACGCCGTTCCGCAAGGCGCTGATCCGTACGCCGGTCCGTGGTGTCGCCGGCGGCCTGGGCGAGCTGGTTTCCGGAGTGCTGGCCGGGAGGACCCGCGGCACGCTGACCGTGGAGGGCGGGGTTCCGCGGCTGGGGAAGGTCGCCGGCAGGATGGCAGGCAAGGCGGCGAAGGCCGTGCATCCGGCTGTTTTCGGCAGCACCGACCCGGACCGGCTGATCAATCTGGCCCGGGAGTTTCCCGGCTGGGCCGGGCTTTGCTACCTGATGGCCGGGCTGCTGGTGTATTCGCACGGCGGGCACCTGCGCGCCTCCGAGCTGCTTCAGCGGGGTCTGTCAGTCCGGAACGAGGACGCCGCTAACGGCTTCGCAGCGGAATACCTCGCCGGGGTGCTCACCCGCGTGGAGGTTGCGGAGCGGATCGAGGTCCCGGTCCTGTTCAGCGAGGAAGCGGTCTTCCTCGCACTGTCCCACTCGCTCCGCGAAACCGGCCAGACGGAGGCCGCTCTGGCTGCTCTTGCAGGACTTCCGCCGTCGTTGCCGATGGCCTTGGCCCGCTGCTCCCTCGCGGCTGTTCTGGGGCGGGACGCGGAGGTTGCCGCGGACACCGAGGGATTGCTCAACGGCGATGACCTCTCGGCGGCGCTGCTGCTGGTCCGCGCGCGCTCGTTGCGGAAACTCGGCGACTACGGTGCCGCCCGGGGGGCGCTGCAAGAGGTCCTGCGCCGGCGGAAGACGGACTTCACGCTGCGCAGCGACGCCCTGACCGACCGGGCCCTGCTGCTGCTGGACAACAGCCGGAAATCGCTGAGTCCGAGGGAGTGGCAGCGACGGAAGCCCGCCGAACTGGAAGCCGTCAGGGCCATCCGGAAGGATGCCGAGATGCACGAACTCTGGGACCGCGACTACGGCAGGGCGGCGGACGGCGACGGCGGCTGATCCGGGCGCCGGTTTGCTTTCGTCCCAGCTCAGAGGGCATGTTCCGGTAACCCCTACCCTTGCGGGCCCCGGCATCAGGGAGTACAACCGAGGCATGAGAGATGCCGCCGCCCGCTGGATGCAGCACTACATCACGGCCTGGAGCTCGAATGAACCGGACGACATCCGGGCGTTGTTTACCGAGGATGCCGTTTACTTCACGAGCCCGCACGAGACCGAGCCGTGGCGCGGGCGGGACCGGATTGTTGAGGGCTGGATTGCCGAGCGGGATGAACCCGGTGACTGGTCCTTCGAGTGGAAGTTGTTGGGCGTCGACGGCGGCCGGGCCTTCGTGCAGGGCCTCACCACCTACCAAAGCGACCACCGCAGCTACGACAACCTCTGGGTCATCCAGCTGACCGCGGACGGCCGGGCCTCGTCCTTCACCGAGTGGTACATGCCGCGCAAGTGAGGGTCACGCCTCGCCGGCAGTCGCTCAGCCGCGCAGCAGGGCGGGGCCCAGCATCGGCCCGAGCTGCTCGGCGAGCAGCACGAGGCCCAACGCCACCATGATCATTCCACTGGCGAGCGTCACCCGACGGGCCGCAGCCGGCCGGGAGTGCAGGAGCTTCCGCGCCAGGATTGCCACGCAGCTGTAGACCACGGCCACCAGCAGGACGAAGGTCAGGCCCAGCAGCCCGGACTGCACCGGCACCGGCAGGGACGCCTCCGGGCTGACGAACTGCGGGACGAGGGCCACGTAGAACAGGAGGCCCTTCGGGTTGATGCCGCTGGTGTCCATGCCCTGGACAAAGGTCCGGAGCTGGTTCGCCGGTGCCGGCAGGTCTGCCGCAGCACCGCCGAAACTCGCACCGCGCCAGGACCGGAGAGTGGTGGCGCCCAGCCAGAGCAGGTAGGCGGCACCAGCCACCGTCAGCCAGCCCAACACGCCGGGGATTCCGGCGAGCAGGGCGGACAACCCCGCCACGAGGAGGACCGTGTGCAGCACATAGCCGCCGCAGAGCCCCGCGATGGCCGGCACGAAGCTGCGCTGCCTCAGTCCCGCCGTGATGGAATATGCCCAGTCCACCCCTGGAGTGCAGGCGAGGGCGCCGGCGACGACCAGAAAGGCGAGAAACAGCTGGGGATTCATGCGGAGCTCCTAGTTCGCGGCTATATGAGCAACCCTAGGGAAGTTACCGCCAAAAGTGTTCCCCTCTTTTCGCCGGAAAACCGACGCGGTTGGTAAGATCTTTGCGTGATCGACCACATTGACAGAAATATCTTGCGCCATCTTAAAGAGGACGGGCGGATGACTGCCACGGCGCTTGCCGGCAAAGTCGGCCTGACCGTGGCTCCCTGTCACCGGAGGCTCCGGGACCTTGAGACGTCCGGGGTCATTCGGGGCTACCGGGCGGACGTCGATCCGGCCGCCCTGGGCCTGGGCTTCGAGGCAATCGTGTTCGTGACGCTGCGGCAGGTGGACCGCGCCACGATGGAGATTTTCGAGAACCGTGTGGCGGCAGAGCCCAACATCGTGGAGGCGCAACGGCTGTTCGGCTCGCCGGACTACCTGCTGAAGGTGATCGCCGAGGACCTGCCGGCTTACCAGCGCTTCTACGATGCCGAACTGACCTCGCTGCCCGGGGTTGAACGACTGACCTCCACGCTTGTGATGAAGACGCTCAAAACGAATATCGGACCTCCGGTCTGAACCGGACGCGCAGAGGGTCCGAATCAGGCGCCCAGCAGGCCCGTGGTCCGGTACGGGATGACCTCGCGCAGGAACATGCTGGTGGAGGTCCTCACGATTCCGGGGCAAAGCCGGATCTCCTCGGACACCCGGTACAGATCGTCCGGGCTCCGTGCCACCACCCGGATCAGCAGGTCCGTATCGCCGGCCGGGGCGTGGCACTCCAGCACCTCCGGGATGTTCCGAAGCGCGGCAATCGCCTCATTCAGATGGCTCTGGTCCAACTCGGCGCTCACCGACGCCGCGACGCCCCTGCCCAAGGCGGACGGCAGCACCCGGCTGCTGTTCGGCCGGAGGGCCCCCGACGCCGTCATCCGCTCCAGGCGCGATTGCACCGTTCCGCGCGCCAACCCCAGTTTCTGCGCCAGCACCATGATCGGGACCCGGGGGTCCTCGTCGAGGGCGGCCAGAATCCGCCGGTCCGTGGCGTCGAGTTCCTGCAATGTGACCACTTCCTGTTCGCCTCGCGCCTCAAGATTGGTCAGATTGACCACCATGCGCGGAGGGCGTTGCACCAACTGTAGGGCTTCTGCTGAAATGGTGGCAACACGAGGGACGAGGCCACCGCCGAATCCCGAAAGGCTACAGGCACCCCGGCACACCACCCGGACCCCGATGAGGCTTCCCGCAAGGAACCCGCCGCTGATTGACACTTGTTCACGCATCGTCTCTCCGCATCCGCAGTGCCATGGCCCGGAGCAGCGCCCCGGGCCCGGCACGGCAAGAGCCCCTGAGCCACCGACGTCGGATTTCCCGAAGTCTTCGGTAGCTGAGGGGCTCTTGTGTTGCTCCGCATAGTCTTGTCCCATGACCCCTGCCGGCCGCTTCGCTCCCAGTCCGTCCGGTGAGCTGCACGTGGGCAACCTCCGGACAGCCATCCTGGCCTGGCTGTTTGCCCGCTCCACCGGCCGGCAGTTCCTGATGCGCGTCGAGGACCTGGACCGCGCCCGGGCCGGCGCCGAGGCCGAACAGCTCCGAGACCTGACCGCCATCGGCGTGGGCTGGGACGGCGACGTCGTGCGGCAGACCGACCGTGGGCCGCGTTATGCGGATGCCATCAGCCGGCTGAGCGCGAAGGGTCTGACCTATGAGTGCTTCTGCACGCGGCGGGAGATCCAGGAGGCCCCGTCCGCGCCGCATGCCCCGCAGGGGGCTTACCCCGGGACGTGCCGGGGTCTGACCGCAGCCGAACGTGATCTCAAACGGGCCGTCCGGCCGGCCGCAATCCGGCTGCGTTCCGCAGTCACGGAAGCGACGGTCCACGATGTGCTCCACGGCAGTTACACCGGGGTGGTGGATGACTTCGTGCTCCGGCGCAATGACGGCGTGACCGCCTATAACCTCGCCGTGGTGGTGGACGACGCCGAGCAGGGCATCGATCAGGTGGTCCGGGGCGATGACCTCCTGCCCTCGACACCCCGCCAGGCCTACCTGGCCTCCCTGCTTAATATGCCCTCCCCGGAATATGCACACGTGCCCCTCGTGTTGAACGCCGACGGTGCCCGGCTGGCCAAGCGCGATGGCGCCGTCACCCTTGCGGACCTTGCCCTGGCCGGCGTAACGGCGGACCGGGTCCGGGATGCGCTGCTGGGCTCCCTCGGGCTGCCGGCGGGGCCGTTGGACCAGGTGCTCGCGGTCTTTGATCCCGCGGCTCTGCCCAGGGAGCCCTGGGTGTGGCGGGGAGTCGCCCTGCCGGGCGCGTAGTCCTGCCGTGCTGCGCGACGCGTAGGCTGGAACCATGTCAGAACCCGTAGTACCCCGATTCACCGTCGAGACGGCCAAGGTCCTTGCCGAAGTCGCGCACAACCGCCAGAAGGACAAGCTCAAACGTCCCTACCGGGAGCACGTGCTTGCTGTCGGGGACGCACTGGCGGACTTCGACGAGGACATCCGGATTGCCGGCTATTTGCACGACATCGCCGAAGACACCCCGATGACCCGTCAGGCGCTGCTGGACATGGGGGTCTCGGAGCGGGCCGCGGATATCATCGAGCGGGTCACGAAGCGCCTGCATGAGAATCCGGACGACTACCAGGCAGGCATCCGGTACATAGCCGAAGATCATGACGCCACGCTGGTGAAGATCGCGGACAACGCCCACAACTCCCTGCCCGAGCGGGTCAAGGCGCTGGCAGAAAAGTGGCCGGATAAGCCACCGGTCACGCGCTACGACGAGGCCCGGCCGGTGCTCTACGCCGCCGTCCCGGTGGAGGAAATCCGGAAGATCCTGGCCCGGATCAACCCGTGGCTGCTGGCGGAACTGGACGACAGGCTGGACGAGGCGGACGAGACCGACTACGAAAACTTCTCCTACGACCCGGAGAGGTAGCCCGTCGGGACCCCGGCGCCGGGGCGCGACCGCGTCAACGACCTCGCCCGCCACAGCAGCCCGAGGTAGGCCAGGTCGAACACGCTGCAGAGCAGGCCGATGCCCAGGATGAGGGGCGAGTTGCCGTACCAGCCGAAGACGATGGTAGGCGCAAGGGTGCCGATCCACTTGGCCACGGCAATCAGCAACGTCTGCCCTCGGGAACCCCCGCGGGCAACGAACATGGCGATGAACAGCCCGGACATCAGCAGGTTCTGCAGGAAGGCCGCATAGCGGGAGGCTGCATCCCAGCCGAACTCGGCGACGAACAGCAGCTGCACGGCGAAGGACGTGACGCCCAACAGGAGCGCCCATCCGACGAAGATCCGCCGCGTCACCCAGCGCGGCAGCTCGGAGCGGCCGAACCTGAGGAAGGTGTACACGATCACGACGTCGGCAAGTCCCCACGCGATGTTGAAGACGCCCTGCGCTGTGATTCCCGTGGTGACGGAGCGGGTGGCGTAGATGGCCTCCCAGGCAAGATTCAGGCCGAGGGCGGCGGCCGGGATCGCGTAGCTTCTCTCCCTGAAGCCGATCCGGATGGCATCGATGTAGACCACGGTCCAGGCGAGGCCGCTCAAGATCGTGAGAAACAGGATCACGGTCTCCTCCTCGTCCTCGCCGTCCCGCGGCCAGATCGCCGGAAACGTGCGGGTTCGCCGTAGCGTTACGGCGACTCCGTGAGCTTCCGGCGAACTCGGCCCGCGGACGCAAAACTAGGGCTACACCCGGCCCAGGGCATCGATGTCCTCAAGGAACTGCTGGTGGACTTCCTCGCTGACCGTGGTCCGGGTGTCCGCGATCGCGTCGAGGTAGTCCTGGGTGGCCGGACCTTTCCGGACCGCCTCCCGCACTGCCACATTGCCCGCGGACGCTACGCCGCCGTCGTCGTACACGGCCTTTTCCAGTGCCCGCTGGGAGGCGCTCCGGGCCGCGTACTCAATGTCCGCGGGGGAGAAGCCCTCGGTGCGGTCCACCAGCAGCTCCACGTCCACGTCATCCACCACGGTTGCGGGGATGAAACGCTGCCACATGGCCTCGCGGGCCTGGCGGTCCGGTAGCCCGATCGGGATGACGTAGTCGAAGCGGCCGTGGCGCAGGAATGCGGAGTCCAGCGCGCGGATGAAGTTGGTGGCGCAGACCAGCAGGCGGCCGGGCTGTTCGCGGAACGCGGGAATGATCTTGAGCAGCTCGTTGGTGACGCCCTGAAGCGGCGACGGCGGTTCGCCCGAACGCTGGGAGGCGATCTCCTCCACCTCGTCGATGAACACGACGGCGTGCTCCAGCTCCGCGATCTCCAGGAACGTTTCGCGGAGAGCGCCGGCCAGTCCCTTCGGATCGGAGGCCAGCCGGGAGGGAAAGACCTCCACGAACGGCCACTCCAGGCGGGACGCAATCGCCTTCGCGAAGGTTGTCTTGCCGGTGCCGGGCGGGCCGAACAGGACGACGGCGCGCGGCGGTACCACGCCGTATTCGTCGGCGAGGTCGGCCTCGGCGAGGGGCAGGACCAGGCGGCGTTCCAGCAGTTCCTTCTCATTGCGCATGCCGGCCACGTTTTCCCAGAGGTCGCGGGCGAGGATGCGGCCGCCCAGCAGGCCGAGGGGCTCGAGTTCCTGGCGCTGGACCGGGATTTTCCGTTCGAAGTAGCGCAGGTTCTGCTTCAGGACGAACCCGCGGCCCAGGAACGCCTCCACCCGGGTCTCGGCCTCCGGCATCAGTGCGGAGAGCTTGTTCAGCCCGTGCGGGGCCATCCGGCTTTCGACGGCGGCGAGCAGTGAGGTGCCGATCCCGCGGCCGCGGTATTCCGGCAAGGTGGCCAGGAATACGATCCAGCCCTGGTCGTGGGCGGCCCGTCCGACGGCGGCACCCACCACCTGGTCGCCCTGCACCGCGACGACGGCGTGGTCCTTTTCGCAGGAGGCCAGCACCTCGGAGAGCGCGTAAACCGGCTCGACATCGGTGGCCTTGAGGCTTTCCCAGAGGTGCAGGATCCCGTCCAGATCGGCCGAATGGAAATCCCTGATCCGCCAGTTGGTCATGAGGTGTCTCCCGGGTGGTTCGTCGCTGAGCCAAGTTGAGCCTGTCCGCTGAGCATATGCGAACGGGGCGGGCTGGGCGCGACGGCGCGTTTGGCAACGCCGGTACCCGGAGCCCCGGGCAGACGCGACGACCTGGGTTTCGGTGGGACGGACTAGAGGTGCTGGATGCCTGCCCGCTGCATTGCGTCTTTGTAGACCTCCACGTTTTTGCTCAGGAGTTCTTCCTGCTTGGCAGCTGAAACGGCGAAGGCGCGTCCCCCGAGGGCGGTGGCCTTGTAGATCTTGACGCCGCGGTTCTTCAACGAGGAGTGGTAGGTCTTCTCGAAATGGGTGAGGAAGGCGTGGGCGTCGGCGCCGTGGGCGATGACGGCCGAGACGCGCTTGTTGATCTTCAGGAACTGGCGGAAAGGCCGCAAGCCATCCGTCTTCTCCTGGACGTTCAGCGCAGAGGGAAGATCGGGGTCGCGGACCCAGGGGTAGGCGTTCCACGGCATCACGTAGCGGGGATCTAGTTCGACCGCCTCGTAGATGGAAGTGGCGCGGCGCGCCGCTTCGTCGTCGTTGAAGTGGGAGACGAAGCCCGACTCGGTGCCCTTGCCGGGGGCGATGTGCAGGCTCACGATCCGGCATTCGTCCTCGTCATGGACCGGATCGATGTAGGGGACGACCGACCCCGGCTTCTTTTCCATGAGTTCGTCGCAAAGCTGCGTTACCGCCGCGATGTTCGGTTCCTGCAGCAGGGTCTTCTTTTCGTCCCAGTCAATCGTCACGATTTCTCCCTCAGCGCTCGGCGTCCAGAATCAGGCGTCTCGTCCCACTCTACGCTTTTGGCGAGGACGGCGTTTTGAGGTCGTTGCGACGTTCCCCCGTCCGGCCACAATGACTGGCGCCAGTCAGGCCGTCGGTCCGAATCCACGGCCTCCACCAACCCTTGTTGCCTTACGGGTGCCGGGCGTACGCTTAAATCGCCTGCAGGTAGCCATCAGATTCAGTTGGGCCGTTCAGGACATTTAAGTGTCCGAGCCATCTCATAGCGAGATCGCGAAGGTACCTGCAGGCCCTGCATTTAAGGGCGACGGGTTCCCTCGAAGGGCAAGGGCGAGCGCGCTGGCCGTGAAACCTGAGGAGATTGCCGTGGCCAGGATCAGCTCCGCTTCCCCGGACCGCCGTTCGCTTCTCAAGGTAATGGGAATCGGGGCCGCTGGCATTGCGGGCGCTCCGCTGCTCGCGGCCTGCACTTCCCAATCCGAGCCTCGTGGCGCTCCCGGCCAACCGAGCCCGTCGGCAACGTTGCTCCCTGCACCGGAACCGCAGGTCAAACCCTTGCTGGACGAGCAGAAGGTCAACAATGCCTTGGCCAAACTCGACGGGATGGTCAAGGGCGCCATGGAGAGCACCGGAGTTCCCGGCATCGCGGCGGCCGTGGTCTACCGGGACGAGCCGGTGTACATGAAGGGCTTCGGCGTGCGGGAGTCCGGCAAGGCGGAGACGGTCGACGCGGACACGGTCTTCCAGCTCGCGTCCGTGTCCAAACCGCTCGCCTCGACGGTGGCCGCGGGGGCGGTGGGCCGCAAGGCAGTCCAATGGAAGGACGCGGTGATCAGCCATAGCCCGGAGTTCTCCTTAAGCGACCCGTTCGTCACCCGGAATGCGACCATCGCGGACCTGTTGTCACACCAGGGGGGCCTGCGGACCGGCTCTGGCGACCTGCTGGAAGACCTCGGATTCGACCAGTCATACATTCTCAGCCACCTCAGCCAGCAGCCGCTGGACTCGGTCAGGGCCAGCTACAACTACAGCAACTTCGGTAACACCGCGGGCGCCAAGGCGGT
>JAODMA010000320.1 GCA_025464545.1 Arthrobacter sp.
CATCTTCGTCCAGCGCGTTGTGCTGGCGCCGCAGGCCGAGAAGCGCATCGAAAAGCGGACTGTCTCCGCAACCGACCCGGCAGGAGCCTAGCCATGGAAACGAACAGCCCGCAGGGCGCACCGCCGCGTCCGGAAGCCGTCCGTCACGAATATCGGCGTTCCGCCGTCGAACACGCCGGCAATGACGGAAACGACCGCAAAGGCTGGACCCGCAATGAACTGGCGGCCCGGGTGGCGCAGGAACTGCACAACGGCCAGTACGTGAACCTCGGCATCGGCATGCCCACGCTGATCCCCAACTACATTCCCGCCGGGGTGGAGGTGGTGCTGCACTCGGAGAACGGCATCCTCGGCGTCGGCCCCTACCCGCGCGAGGACGAGGTGGATCCGGACCTGATCAACGCGGGCAAGGAAACCGTCACAGTCAACAAGGGCGCGGCGTTCTTCGATTCCGCCGCCTCATTCGGCATGATCCGGGGCGGGCACGTTGATGTGGCCGTGCTCGGCGCAATGGAGGTCGCCGTGAACGGTGACCTGGCCAATTGGATGGTTCCGGGCAAGATGGTCAAGGGTATGGGCGGGGCGATGGACCTGGTCTTCGGCGCCAAGAAGGTGATCGTGATGATGGAGCACGTGGACCGGAACGGCAGGCCGAAGATCGTGGAACGCTGCTCGCTGCCGCTGACCGGCAAGGGCTGCGTGGACCGGATCATCACGGACCTCGCCGTCATTGACGTCGTGACCGAGGGCGGGAAGTCCCGGCTGGTGCTCCGTGAACTGGCGCCGAACGTATCGGTCGAGGACGTCGCTGCGGCCACCGGAGCCGAACTCTTCGAGGAAGACCAGGAACTGACGGTATGACAACGGACGCAGCGGAGGTCACCGGTCCGCGGGTGATCGAACAGCGCGGACTCTACTTCGACGAGCTCGAGGAGGGCGTGGTCTACGCGCACCGGCCGGGCCGGACCGTGACGGAGACGGACAACGTGCTGTTCACCACCATGACCATGAACACCCAGGCCCTGCACCTGGATGCCGCCTGGAGCGAGGACCAGCCGTTCGGCCAGCGTCTGATGAACTCGATGTTCACCCTGGCCACCGTGGTCGGGCAGTCCGTCCCGCAACTGACCCAGGGCACCATCATCGCCCAGCTGGGCCTGACCGACGTGTCTTTCCCGCATCCGCTCTACCACGGCGACACGCTGTACACGGGAACGGTCGTGACCGGCAAGCGGCTGTCCTCCTCCCGCCCCGGCCAGGGCATCGTGACCCTGAAGCACACCGGCCGGAACCAGCACGGCGACGTCGTGGCGCTCGCCACGCGCAGCTGCCTGATGTGGATGCGTGACGCCCACGCCGCCGCGCAGCGGGAAAATGCTGCCCTGAAAGAACGCGCGCGAAAGGGGAGAATAGACACATGAGTTTCCTGATGGGCCCTGCCCTGCTGTTCTGCCCCGCCGACCGTCCCGAGCGTTACCAGAAGGCTGCCGAGCGCTCTGACGCCGTCATCGTGGACCTGGAGGACGCCGTCGCGCCGGCGGCCAAGCAGCGCGCGCGCGGCGCCATTCTCGCCCAGCTCGGTTCCGCCGGCGATGTCCCGGAACTGGATCCCAGCCGCACCATCATCCGGGTCAACCCGGCGGGAACGGACGAGTTCGAGAAGGACCTCCACTGCCTCAAGCACACGCCGTACCGGCACGTCATGCTGGCCAAGGCGGAGAGCGCGGCCCAACTCAAGGCGCTGGAGGGCTACACCGTGATTGCGCTCTGCGAGACGGCCGCCGGAATCCTGAACGCCGCCGCCATCGCCGCCGAGCCCAACGTCGTGGGCCTGATGTGGGGCGCCGAGGACCTGCTCGCCTCCCTCGGCGGCACCTCCAGCCGGACCGACGACGGCGGCTACCGTGCCGTGGCGCTGCACGCCCGTTCCACGGTACTCCTGGCCGCCCGGGCCGCCGGCAAGGAAGCCGTCGACTCCGTGTATGTCAACATCCCGGATCTCGTAGGCCTGGCCGTCGAAGCCCGCGACGCCGTCGCCTCAGGCTTCGGTTCCAAGGCCTGCATCCACCCGAACCAGGTGGCCGTGGTCCGCGGGGCCTATGCTCCCTCCGAAGCCGACGTGGCCGCCGCCGCCGAGCTGCTCGACGCCGCCGCCGGGGCGGGTGCGGGGGTGTTCCAGCACAAGGGCAAGATGATCGACGGGCCCATCCTCAAGCACGCCGAGTCCACGCTCCGCCGCGCCGGGCGCTCTCCGGTCTAGGGCTGCCGGCGGGGTTGCCGCTGCAGGATTCCGGCCCCGGTCCTCCACGGCGGCGCGGGGCAGCGCGGCGTCCGTTGGCCGCGGTCCTCACGCCCCGTGCTTCCACAGGTACCGGTTTTCGGGCCGGCCCGCTGCTCCATAGCGCGGGGTCAGCCGGGCAAAACCATGCACGACGAGGTACTCCAGGTAGCGCCGGGCGCTGACCCGCGACAATCCGAGCTGCAGCGCCAGGCCAGCCGCGGAGACATCCTCGCGGCTGGACCGGAGAGCTTCGACCACGGCGTCGAGGGTCGGCCGTGAGAGCCCCTTCGGGAGCCTCGCCACCGGCTCAGCGGCAATGGCCACCGCGGACGAAGGGCCCGCCGGAAGGCGGGACGGAGCGACCAAACGGTCGATGCTCTCCTGGTCCAACGGCCCCGCGGACGTGCCCGCGGCGAGCTCACGCCGCAGAGCCAGGTACTCGTCCAACCGGTCGTTCAGGGCCTGGGAGGTGAAGGGCTTGACCAGATAGTGCAGCACGCCGCCGGCCATGGCTGCGCGCACAGTGTCCAGCTCCCGGGACGCCGTGATAATCAGGACGTCGAGGGGCCGGCTTGGCCGGTTCCGCAACTGCTGCAGAACGTCGAGGCCGGACATGTCTGGCAGATGGATATCCAGCAGTACCAGCTCCGGCAACAGCTCCGCGGCGAGGTCCAGGCCCTGCTGGCCGGTGTGCGCCATGCCCACTACCTCGAAGCCGCCGCGGGCCAGCAGGAAGCCGTGATGGATCCCGGCCACTGCCACGTCATCGTCAATGATGAGGGTGCGTATTGCGTTCATTGTCTCTGGAGTTCCGCCTCTGTTGTCCTGAGCACTACGGTAAAGCACGCGCCGCCCAAGGCCGAGGAGGAAACTTCCGCCGCCCCGCCCCTGCGCCGGGCAACCCGCTGGACCAGGGCAAGACCGAAGCCGCGGCTGTTGATCCCCTCCGCATCCTTGGTCGTGACGCCGGCGTCAAAGACCCGGGCGCGATCGGCCTCCGGGACTCCCGGCCCTTCGTCCTCCACTGTGATGGTCCGGGCTCCGTCGGCCGTCTCGTCGATCCGGACGGCGATGGTGCTGTCATAGCCGGCCGCGTCCACGGCATTGTCGATCAGGTTGCCCAGGACGGTGATGACGTCCCCGCCGGCTTCGGGCGAGCAGACCGAATCCGGGCTGACGTCGATCTCGATGCCGCGTTCGGCGCAGACCGTGGACTTGGCGATCAGGAGCGCCTGAACACCGTGATCCGTGATTCCAGCGGCCAGCGGACGGTTCGCGATGTCCGCGTCGCTGTGGCTGCGGCCCAGGTACTCAATGGCCTTGTCCCTTTCGCCCAATTCCAGCAGCCCGGAGATAACGTGCAGCTTGTTGGCGAATTCGTGCGCCTGCGCCCGTAGCGCCTGCGTCACGTCAAGCGCACCGTCCCGATCCCGCAGCATGGCGTGCAACTCCGTGCGGTCGCGGAGGATCAGGACCTTGCCGACCTCGCGGCCGTCCACGGTGGCCGCGTTGACCTTACCCAGCAGGATCCTCTCGCCGGAGAGCACGAGCTCTTCCGTCGCGGACCCGGAGGCCAGCAACCGCTGGACGCCCGGTTCCAGGCAGGCGGCGGCCGGTGAACCCGTGATCTCCTCGCCGACGCCCAGCAGCCGCCGGGCCTCGTCATTGACCAGCGCGACCTTTCCGTCGGCGTCGACCGCCACGAGTCCTTCGCCCAGGCCGTGCAGCATCGCGTCCCGGGTCTCCAACAGAGCCGCAATGTCCTCGGGCTCCAGCTTGTAGATCCGCCGCCACACCATCTTCGAGATGTACATTGCCCCCAGCGAACTCAGCACGGCTGCCACCAGCAGCCAGCCGAACAGCTGCGGCAGGTCCTCGTGGAGATCCTCGGCGAGGGTGCTTTCCAGCACACCGACAGAGGCCGAACCGATCACGGTGCCGGTGCCGTCAAAGATTGGAACCTTCACGCGCCAGGATTCGCCCAGCGTCCCGGTCTGGGTACCGACATAGATTTCTCCGGACAGCGGTACCGAGGGATCGGTCGACACATGTTTCCCGATCTCCGCCGGGTTCGGGTGCGACTGCCGGACCCCGTTGCGGTCGGTCACGACGACGTAGGTGACGTTGGATGCTTGCCGGATGACTTCGGCGATGGGCTGGATGGTCTCCGCCGGGACCGGAGTGCCGAACGCATCGACCACGGACGGAAGCCGGGCCACGCTTTCGGCCACGCCGATCAGCCGGCCCTTGTAGGCATCCCTAAGCTGCTGCTCCTGCATCCGGATGGTCACGGCCCCGACCGCGGTGAGAACAGCCAGGACGATGCCCAACTGCAGCGCAACCAGCTGGAAGCGGAGCGGAATCGTGTGAACCATGTCACAAGTTTCCCATCTAAAATTGGTGGTATCCGCCGAAAAGCGGCCTCCTGCTGTGACCAATATGACCACTACTATCTCTACGGCCAAATAATGGCCACGGCCGACGTCCACTCCTAGGGTCGGGGAAGTGATTGACGATGACGTGCATCACATTCATTCAAGGAGAGAAATGACTTCCCAGTTCAACTTCACCCGCCGGGCCGCCCTCGCTGCGGGAGCTGCCGGCGTCGTGCTGGCTATGTCCGCCTGTGCCGGCGGTGGAAGCGGCGCCGCTCCCGGCCAGTCCGCGGCCGCTGAGCCGATCAAGAAGCTCAGCATCATAGTCCCCGCCAACCCGGGCGGCGGGTGGGACCAGACGGGACGCGCGATGCAGCAGGACCTGCAGTCGAACAAGCTCGTCACCTCCGCCCAGGTCACGAACATCGGCGGCGGCGGCGGGACCAACGGGCTCGCCAAGCTCGCCACCGAGAAGGACGTTAACACCCTCATGGTGATGGGCTACGTCATGGTGGGTGCCGTCGAGACCAACGCCGCAAAGACCCGGCTGGAAGACACCACGCCGATCGCGCGGCTCACCGAAGAGCCGCTGGTGCTGGTGGTGCCGGCGTCGTCGAAGTACCAGTCGGTCGCCGACCTCGTGGAAGACATCAAGGCCAACGGCAAGGGCGTCGCCATCACCGGCGGGTCGGCCGGCGGCGCTGACCACATCCTGGCCGGCCAGATCCTCAAGTCCCAGGGCGTCGAGGCGGACAAGCTGAACTACATCGGCTACTCCGGCGGCGGCGAATCGATCGCGGCGCTGCTCGGCAACAAGGTCCAGGCCGGCATTTCCGGTGTGGGAGAGTACGCCGAACAGGTGAAGGCCGGCAAGGTCCGTGCCCTTGCCGTCTCGGGCCCGGCCGAGGCACCGGCACTGCCGGGCGTCAAGCCGCTCAAGGACCAGGGCGTCGACGTCGTGCTGACCAACTGGCGCGGTGTCGTGGCACCCGGATCCATTGATGATGCACAGAAGGCCAAGCTGACGGACGTGGTCACGAAGCTGCATGAGTCGGAGGCCTGGAAGGCCACCCTGGCCAAGAACAACTGGGATGACGCCTTCCTTACGGGTGAGGACTTCAAGACCTTCCTGACCGAGGACATCGCCAAGGTCAAGACCACGTTGACCGAGATCGGCCTGGTCAAGTAACAATGTCCGCTTCTGCCACAACGTCCGCCAAACGGCCGATAGGGGAGATCCTGTTCGCCCTGGTGTTCGTCAGTGTGGGCGCAGCCGGGCTCCTGACGGCGGGTTCCATTCCGATCCCGCCGTCGGAGACGGGGATCGGCCCGCGGGCGTTCCCCTACATTGTGTGCGGGCTGCTCGTGATCGTGGGGACCGGCATTGTTGTACAGGTCCTCCGCGGCAAGGTCGGGCAGGCCGAAGAAGGCGAAGACCTGGACGTGACCGCCAAGACCGACTGGGTGGCGCTCGCAAAACTCGTCGGCTTTGTCATCCTGCATATCTTCCTGATCGAACCGGCCGGTTGGCCCGTGGCCGCCGCGGTGCTGTTCAGCGGCGCCGCCTGGTCCCTCGAGGCCAAGCCGCTCTGGCGGGCCATCCTGATCTCCGTTGTCCTGGCACTCGTGCTGCAGTACCTCTTCGGCGGGCTGCTTGGCATTTCGCTGCCGCCCGGACCGTTGCTTGAGGGGGTGCCGTTCTTCCATGGATAGCTTCATGCTGCTCCTCGAAGGCTTTTCGACGGCGCTGCAGCCGATCTACTTGCTCTACGCCCTGGGCGGCGTCTTCGTCGGCACCGCCGTCGGTGTCCTGCCGGGCATCGGTCCCGCCATGACCGTGGCCCTGCTCATGCCGATCACGTACGCCCTGGACCCGGCGGCCGCACTGATTGTTTTCGCCGGGATCTATTACGGCGGCATGTATGGTGGCTCCACGACGTCCATCCTGCTGAACACGCCGGGGGAGTCCTCCTCGATTGTCACCGCGCTTGAAGGCAACAAGATGGCCAAGGCCGGGCGCGGCGCTGCGGCTCTGGCGACGGCGGCCATCGGTTCATTCATCGCCGGCACCATCGCCACCGTGCTGCTGTCTTTTTTGGCTCCCGTCATCGCGGAGCTCGCAGTCGGCCTCGGACCGGTGGACTACGTGGCGCTCATGGTGGTGGCCTTCCTCACCGTGGGTGCACTGCTCGGGGCCTCGGTCCTGCGGGGCCTGGCCTCGTTGGGCCTCGGGCTCTTCATCGGCCTGATCGGCATCGATGACAGCACGGCGCAGCAGCGCTTCACCTTCGACAACCCCACGCTGGTGGACGGGGTGGACATGGTCCTCGTGGCCGTGGGGCTCTTTGCCCTCGGCGAAGCCCTCTACGTCGCGTCCAAGCTGCGGCACGGGCCGGTCGAGGTCATCCCGGTCAGCAAGGGCAAGAACGCCTGGCTGTCCAAGGAGGACTGGAAGCGGTCCTGGAAGCCCTGGCTGCGCGGCACCTTCATCGGCTTCCCGATCGGCACGGTCCCGGCAGGCGGCGCGGACGTCTCCACCTTCCTGTCCTATGCCGCGGAGCGAAAGCTCGCCAAGGGCGCCAACAAGGCACAGTTCGGCAAGGGCGCGATCGAGGGCGTGGCCGGTCCGGAGGCAGCGAACAACGCCGCGGCCGCCGGCGTCCTGGTGCCGCTGCTGACGCTCGGCATCCCGACCACGGCCACCGCGGCCATGATGCTGACCGCGTTCCAGCGCTACCAGATCCAGCCCGGGCCCCTGCTCTTCGAGAACCAGGGCGCGCTTGTCTGGACCCTGATCGCCTCGCTGTACGTGGGCAACCTGATGCTGCTGGTGCTGAACCTGCCGCTCGTGGGCCTCTGGGTGAAGATCCTGCAGATCCCGCGTCCCTACCTGTATGCGGGCATCCTGGTCTTTGCCGCCCTCGGAGCGTTCTCGGTGAACTTCGCCGCGACGGACGTGGGCATCCTGCTGGTGGTCGGGATCCTGGGCTACTTCATGCGCCGCTACGGCTATCCGGTGGCGCCGATGGTGGTGGCCATGATCCTGGGGCCGATGTTCGAGGTGCAGCTGCGGCGTTCGCTGCAGCTCTCGCAGAACGACCCCACCGCCCTGTTCTCCTCACCCTTCGCTGTGGTGGTCTACGCGGCCATGGCCCTGATTTTCGTTGCATCCTGGTGGCTTCGCCGCCGGCAGGCCGCGCTGGAAGCCGTGACCGTGAAGGACGAGGTGTCCGTCTAAGCCTCCAGCCGCGACCTCGGCGTCCGGGGTGCGGATCAGGCCGGGGCCACACGATTTGCCGAAAATGGCCGGAATGGTGCATCCCATTCCGGCCATTCTTTCAATCCTCCGCGGGCAGGGATACCGGCGGGATCGCCACATACAGCGGGGTCCGGATCCAGCGCTGGCCCGTGGCGCGGAACTCGGCCCGTGTGGAGCAGCGGTAAAGGTAGCTGCGGGCCCGGACCCAGCGGGGGCGTCCGCCGTCGAACGGGTCGTGGCGCAGCAGCCGCAACAGCGCCCGGTCGGCTTCCAGCAGCTTGGCCAGGAACGCGTAGAACCACTCCTCGTGCACCGTACGCAGCGGCAGGAACCACATCAGCCAGTCAAGCCGGAGGTGGTAGGGCGCGTACTGTCGCGGGAGGCGGCGGACGTCCCCCGGCTTTCCCTTGAATTCGTATTCCCGCCAGTCGGCGTTGTCCCCGGGGTCCGCGTCGAGGGTCCCCTCCACCACGATTTCGTTCCGCCGCCTGGTGACC
>JAODMA010000332.1 GCA_025464545.1 Arthrobacter sp.
GGGCAGACACGTGACATCTTGTAAACCTTGCTCCTAAGCACACTACGAGGTCGGGACCAAGTCACTCGCACCGCAGCGTGAACATTCCATCGGCAACAAGCAAGGTCAAAAGGAAAAGCCACAACCAAAGGGTATTCGGGCCGGGCGGCCGCCACGTGGCAGATTGATCCCACATAACCAATTTGCGTTTAGACTCTCCCGGGAAATGGGTGCACAGCCTAATCACATATTGGGGGGATATACGGCTTCGCCGTACCATCGGCGCGTCTCTACTCGCACTCACGGCAACGTTGACCTGAACCCTACCGGATTTGATGCCGGCGACGCGTACGACAACGCCCTCGCGGAATCCACGATAGGTCACGGTGACGATCCGCTGGTGATAGTCGGCGCAAGCACCTAAAGGACCTCCAGCGCCTCTACCTCGAAGGCATCAAGAAGCCCTGAGCTAGCTTCAGGCCATGCCCCCACCTAACGGCGGAGGGCACTTCTTGTTTTGCTGTCGTCCCGGCCGGAAGAATCCCGACCACCGGTCAAGGAAATACCTCGTAAAAATCGAACGCATCGAGGCCATCCCCTATGCCATTCCCTAGGCGCGTCCCCTGAAGTTCACCAGCGGGGAGGCCACCTCCGCGGAGCATGTACTGATCAGGATCCACACGGACCCGCGATCTGCGGTGTGGCGGACACGCCGCCTCGGCCCCGGAAGCGGGCCGTGGCCCCTGCGCCAGCAGCCCATTTTCGGCGGTCGTCCAAGTACACGGGCACTGGCCCCGGGCGCTCAGCTGCCTGCGTACGCCAGCATCTGGGTCAGCGCTGGATGGCCGACCAGGTCCGCGAGGGCGACGGCGGCCGCGACCAGAACGCCGGCGAAGCCTGCGGTGCAGGCGGTCGCCACGGCAAGGAACTTCCAGTCCTCGCGCAGGACACTGCGCAGGGTTTCCGGCATCTGAAGGCCCGGTGAGATCGTATTGGGCGCACTGTCCGTGGAACCGTCGTCCAGGAGTGCGATGACGCGGCCGGCGCCGCGGTCAACCCGCATGGCGCAGATGTGATTTCCGTGCCGCGCCAGGAGGATGTCGTGGCCTACAAGCTGGCGTCGCTGAAGGGTGCGCAAAAGGTCTCCCGGATCGGTGCTTTTCGGATGTCCGCACCATCGGGGGCACCTGCAATTTTACCGGCCCCGGCTCGGCGGACCGGTCGGAATGCCGGTGAGGCTGACCACCAGGGGCAGTGACGCGGGTCAAATCGGCGCTTTCCTGTCCCGGTCCGGCGGGCGGCACAAGAGTGGCAGCAGCAGCAGCCGCCAGCCGGGCGGACGGGGATCTGAGTCGCGAATGCGGAACAGTCACGGGCCTGCTCAACATCTCTGCCGAGGATCGGCTGTTGGCCCTGCCGCCCTTCTTCCATATCTACGGTGCCCAACATGGACTGCCGACTCGTGGACCCGGCCACGGGGGAGGAAATTGATGTCCCTGCCAAGGGCACCAGCGCGCCGGGACACCTGCTGTGCCGGGGGGCCGAATGTCATGCTCGGCTACCTGAACCGTCCCGAGGAAACGGCGGACGCCCTCGATCCCGACGGCTTCCTGCGCGCGGGGACATCGCGACGGTGCGGGCTGATGGCGTCGTCACGATTGTGGACCGGCTCAAGGAGCTCATCAAGTACAAGGGATACCGGATCGCCCCCGCGGAGCTGGAGGCGCTGCTTCTCACGCAGCCGGGCGTCGCCGATGCCGCCGTGATCGGATCGGTCGACCCCGACGGCCAGGAGGTGCCCGTGGCCTTTGTAGTGCGGCGGCCGGGGGAGGCCGGTGACGGACTCGATGAGACTGCAGTGACGGATTTCGTGGCAGCCAAAGTGGCGCCCTTCAAGAAGATCCGCCGCCTGGAATTCATCGCCGCCGTGCCGAAATCCTTTTCGGGCAAGATCCTGCGCCGGATGCTGAAGAAGACGGAGCCGGCAGGCTCCCGGATGGCCTGAGGTGCTGGTCTCCTAGTCCGCGACGTCGGTCTTGGCGATGTAGACGTCGCAGGGGGCGTTGTGGGCCACGCTGTTCGCAACGCTCCCGAGCACCCTGCCGATCCCCCGCATCCGCCGGTTCCCGACCACGATCATCCGGGCGTCGGAGCGCTCGGCCTCGTTGATCAGGGCTTCGGCAGGCTTGCCGCGGGCGGCCGAATAGGTCACCTTGATGTCCGGTGTGCGCAGGCTCTCGGCGACGCTCCTGGCGACCTTTTCCGCCTCGCCGGCGTCCGAGACTATCCATTTGTCGCTGCCGCTGCCGAAGACCTCGGTCCTGTCGCTGTCGAAGGCGCTGACCACGTGGAGGGTGGCACCGAGCGTGGCGGCCAGATCCTTCGCGGTTCGCGCAGCCCGAAGGGCGGTTTCGCTGCCATCGACGCCGACAACAATTATTCCGGTCATGAAGTACTCCTTGGGTCAACGATCGTCTTCGGTCCTTTGCCAGTGATGCTTCAGGCTACAACGCCTCGATGGCTTCCCGCAGGACCGGAGCCAGCCGTCGGACACCCTCGCGGATGGATTCGGGCGGAACGGCACTGAAAGCGAGGCGGATCTTGTTGGAGGGTTCGTCCGAATGCGTAAATGCCGCTCCCGGAATAAACACCACGCCGGCGTCGATTGCCTTCTTCAGCAGGGGATAGCTGTCCACACCGTCGGGCAGGGCCACCCAGACAAAGAAGCCTCCGTCCGGGCGGGTCCAGCTCAGCCCCGCGGGCATGAATTCCTCGAGGGCCGCCAGCATCGCATCACAGCGTTCCTTGTACAGCCCGCGGTACGTTTCAATCTGCCCTCGCCAGTCATAGTCCCGCAGATAGGCGGAGACGAGCATCTGGTTCAGTGTGGGCGGGCAGAGCGTGACGGCTTCCGAGGCAAGGTAGTAGCGGCGCTGGAGATGGGCCGGCACCAGGGCCCAGCCGATCCGGAGGCCCGGGGCGAAGATCTTGGAAAAGGACCCCATGTAGATCACGTCGTCGGGGTTTGCTGCCCGCAGGGGCGTCAGCGGCTTGCCGTCGAAACGGAGCAGGCCGTAGGGGTTGTCCTCCAGCACCAGGATGTTGGCGTTGCGGCAGATCTCTACGACCTGTTGCCGCCGGGCCTGGGACAAGGTGATTCCCGAGGGGTTGTTGAAGCTCGGAATCGTGTAGAGGAACTTGATGTTCTTGCCCGCCGTCTGCAACGCGGCGATCTTCGCCTCAAGCAAATCCGGGATGATGCCGTCCTCATCCATCGGGACGGTCGCGACTTGCACCTGATAGGCCTCGAAGGTGTTCAGGGCACCCACGTAGGTGGGATCCTCGACCAGGACCACGTCCCCCGGGTTGCAGAACACCTTGGTTGCGACGTCCTGGGCGGATTGCGAGCCCGCAGTGATGACGACGTTCTCGGGCCTGGCGTCCAGGATTCCCTCGGTAGCCATGACGTCGCAGATCTGGGTCCGGAGTTCCTCGGTGCCTTGTCCCCCGCCGTACTGCAGGGCGGTCATTCCCTGCTCGGCGATGATCTTTGCGGCGGTCTGCCCCAGCCGTTCCAGCGGGAGCGACTGCAGGTACGGGCTTCCGCCCGCCAGAGAAACCAGTCCGGGGCGCAGCGAGATGTCAAAGACATCCCGAACTGCCGACTGCTTGATGTTTGCTGCGCGCTCCGAGAAAAGCTGTTCGTGGCGGTGGGCGGACGTAGCCGCACGTTCGATTGCGTCAATTGCCTCGGCCGGAAGTACTGGTGCGGCGGCGTCAAGTGTTTCGTGGGTCACACTGCACAGAATACAACCCTTGTTGCTGGGAAGTAAACGTTTGTTCACTCTACCCGCGAGGTCGGGGGAGAACTCAGCGGCCCCCGGCAACCTGGCGCTGCCAGGGGCGCTTGCTGATATTCGCGGAGAACTAAGCTGCGGGCGCCGTGCGCGAGATTTCCAGCGCCTCGAAGACGCCCTTGATCTGCTCCACGACTTCGGCGTCGTCCTTCGGGTGCACCTCGGCGAAGCGGACCATCGAGCCCGGAACCGCGAGCTTTACATCCTCGAGGACCTGGGCGCCGGCGATGCCGACAGCCTTGCGGGCTTCGTCTTGGGCCCACACGCCGCCGAACTGGCCGAAGGCAGTCCCGACGACGGCGGTCGGCTTGCCGCTGAGGGCGCCGGCGCCGTACGGGCGGGACAGCCAGTCGATGGCGTTCTTGAGCGACGCGGGAACAGTGCCGTTGTGCTCCGGGGTAACCAGGAGCAGGGTGTCGGCCTCGTTGGCGGCGGCGCGCAGGGCGGCTGCCGCGGCGGGGACCTGGCCCTCGACGTCGATGTCCTCGTTGTAGAACGGGATGGCGCCGAGGCTGTCGTGGATGACAACCTCAACCTGCTCCGGCGCGTTCAGCTGGATAGCCTCGGCCAGCTTCTGGTTGGTGGAATCGGCTCGGAGGCTGCCGACCAGGGTGAGGACAGTGTTCTTGGACATGTGGACTCCTAGGTATCGCGCCGCGGTCTTCCTGCGGCTGGCTGATCATGGAGGCTTTGACGCCTTCACCTGCTAAACGGACTATGGTCCGGTTTAAATTCCCCGGGGCTAGAATGAGCGCTGTGAGCTTAATCCCATTGCGGCCCGGCGCCCGGAACGGCATGCCCCCGGTCGCGGAATCCGAACGAAGCGACGCAGCGCGGAACCGCGAGCTGCTCCTGCAGGCGGCGCGGGAGCTCATCGAGGAACGTGGCGTCGACGGACTCACCATGGGCGCGCTCGCGCAGCGCGCCGGCGTCGGCAAGGGCACGGTGTTCCGGCGTTTCGGCAGCAGGGCGGGTCTCATGATGACTCTACTCAGCGACGCCGAGGCGGGATTCCAGGGGCGGTTCATGTTCGGTGCGCCCCCGCTGGGCCCCGGCGCTCCTCCGCTGGAGCGGCTGGTGGCCTTCGGCGTCGAACGCATCGCCTGGGTGCTGGAGTACGGGGAACTGGCACGGGCCGCCGATGTCTCCGCCTACAACCGCTTTGACGTGCCGGCCGCCGTCCTCTGGCACCGCCATCTCGAGATGCTGCTGCGCGAAGCGGGGGTGACGACCGACCCGTGGCTCATGGCCACCTCGATGAGCGCGACACTAGAACCGGAGCGCCTCCTGTACGCCCTGCGGGT
>JAODMA010000347.1 GCA_025464545.1 Arthrobacter sp.
GTTGACACCGTGCTGGCCAAGCGCAGGACCGATCGGCGGGGCCGGGTTAGCGGCACCTGCCTGGATCTGCAGCTTGATGAGGCCGGTGACCTTCTTCTTGGGAGCCAATGTAGGGTCCTTCTCTCAATTGCGTCCTGGGACACAGGAGCGTGCCTCAGGTTGGTGGCCACCATGGCGAGGCGGCCGGCCGCGCCGGGGCTGCTAAGCGGGCAGCCCGGAGCGAATTCTGTGGGAAAGCTAGATCTTGCTGACCTGGTTGAAAGCCAGCGTGACCGGGGTCTCGCGCTCGAAGATGGAGACCAGCACCACGAGGGTCTGGGAATCGACCTTGATCTCGGAGATCGTGGCCGGAAGGGTCTCGAAGGGGCCTTCCTTGACGATGACCGATTCGCCGACCTCGAAGTCGACGTCGACCTGAGCGGCAGCGTGCTTGACGGGCTTGCCCTTCTCGGCCTGCTCTTCCTCGAAGACCGGCGCGAGCATGGAGAAGACCTCGTCGAGGCGCAGCGGAACCGGGGTGTGGGCGTTGCCAACGAAGCCGGTGACACCGGGGGTGTGGCGGACGGCGCCCCAGGAGGCGTCCGTCAGGTCCATGCGGACCAGCACGTAACCGGGGATGCGGACGCGGTTGATGACCTTGCGCTGAGCGTTCTTGATCTCAACGACTTCCTCCATCGGCACCTGGATCTCGAAGATGTAATCTTCCATGTCCAGGGTCTGGATGCGGGTCTCAAGGTTGGCCTTGACGCGGTTTTCGTAGCCTGCGTAGGAGTGGATGACGTACCAGTCACCCTCCTGGCGGCGCAGCTTGGCTTTGAACTCATCGGCCGGGTCCACGTCGGCGGCAGCGGCGGCGGCGGCGAGAACGTCGCCGGACTCGTCTGCTTCTGCTTCTGCTTCGTCTTCTGCATCGACTGCCTCTGCCTCGTCGGCGGATACGCCGGCTTCAGCTTCGGTGGTTTCTTCGTCGGCTACGGCTACTGCATCTGCCTCAGCGGCGGCTACGGATTCGGGCGCAGCAGACACAGCCTCAGACTCTTCCCCGGCTTCCACCGCGGCGTCCTGGCTCTTATCCAGCTCAGTCTCAGTTACCTCGAGCTCCTGCTCAGACACTTGGTCTCCTGCTTCCTCATTGCCTTACATGCCTATTTAAATGACTCAATTCCGCACACCCCGCGGACGCACCGGTTTCCCGGGGAAATCCACGCGGTCTGCGGACCGGTCGCGTTAGCGGTCCGTGGGGGCCGTGCCGCCGAAGACCCAGCTCACTCCGGTCCCGAAGGCCAGGTCCAGCAGGGTGACGATGAGCATCATGATGACCACGAACACCAGCACCACAAGTGTGTAGTTGATCAATTCCTTGCGGGTCGGTGCAACGACCTTCTTCAGTTCGCCGATTACCTGGCGGACGAAGAGTGCAATTCGAGCGAAGAAGCCGGCCTTCTCGGCGTTCTTGGCGGGGCGGCCTTTGGAGCTGCTGGCAGCTGTTTCGGTCACCTGATCCTCACTCATCCTCGCAATGTCGGATACCCGGCTCTGAACTGAACCATGGTTGCTGCGCCTGCTCCGGTTTACCCGGAACAGCTTGCGCAGGGCAGACAGGACTCGAACCTGCAACCTGCGGTTTTGGAGACCGCTGCGCTACCAATTGCGCCACTACCCTAGGTGGTTCGAAAAACCCTCAGACGCCCGCTCCCCCAGACTTTCCTGAGGCGCAGACCATCATCGTGTTTTCAACACCGGAGAACCAGTCTACGCAACAACTGCGCCTACGTCGAACCGGGCTCTTCCGGACCACCCGCCTCGCAGGGAAAAAGCGTCGCGGAAACCCAAGCCGACTGCCTGCAGTCACATTTCCGCGCCGGCACGCCGGGCGATCCGCAGAACAGCATAGAGTAGGTTCCGTCGAATCCCCCAAACAGCCCTCAAGCTGCAAGCGAAGAATGGACCCGCCATGCCTGCCGCCCGCATTTCACAGCGCATCTCCGCCATTGCCGAATCAGCCACACTGGCCGTCGACGCCAAGGCGAAGGCGTTGAAGGCAGCCGGCCGGCCGGTCATTGGCTTCGGCGCCGGCGAACCGGATTTCCCGACTCCCGGTTACATCGTGCAGGCCGCTATCGCCGCCGCCAGCCAGCCGAAGTACCACCGCTACTCCCCCGCGGGCGGCCTGCCCGAACTGAAGCAGGCCATCGCGGACAAGACGTTCCGGGATTCCGGCTACAAGGCCGAGGCCGCCCAGGTGCTGGTGACCAACGGGGGCAAGCAAGCCGTGTACAACACCTTTGCAACGCTGCTGGATCCGGGCGACGAAGTCATCGTCCCCACCCCGTTTTGGACCACCTACCCGGAGGCCATCCGCCTCGCCGGCGGCGTGCCGGTCGAGGTGTTCGCCGGACCGGAGCAGGAATACCTGGTCACGGTGGAGCAGTTGGACGCCGCCGTCACGGACCGCACCAAGATCCTCCTGTTCGTCTCGCCGTCCAACCCCACCGGTGCCGTGTATTCACCGGAGCAGGTCAAGGAGATCGGCCAGTGGGCGGCCGCGAAGGGCCTGTGGGTGGTCACCGACGAGATCTATGAGCACCTGACGTACGACGGCGTGCCGTTCACCTCGATCGCCACGGCAGTCCCGGAACTGGGCGATAAGGTCGTCATCCTCAACGGCGTCGCCAAGACGTACGCCATGACCGGCTGGCGGGTGGGCTGGATGATCGGCCCGGCCGATGTCATCAAGGCCGCCACCAACCTGCAGTCACACGCCACGTCCAACGTCTCGAACATTCCCCAGGTCGCCGCCATCGCGGCAGTCTCGGGACCGCTGACCGCAGTGGACGAGATGAAGCTCGCCTTCGACCGCCGCCGCAAGGCGATTGTGGCGGGCCTGAATGCCATTGAGGGTGTCGAGTGCCCGACGCCGAAGGGTGCGTTCTACGTCTACGCCGACGTCCGCGCGCTGCTGGGCATGGAGCTTCCGTCCGCGAACGGGCCGGTCCGGCCGGCGACGTCAGCCGAGCTGGCCGCCCTGATTCTGGACGAGGTCGAGGTGGCGGTGGTTCCGGGCGAGGCGTTCGGCCCGTC
>JAODMA010000005.1 GCA_025464545.1 Arthrobacter sp.
CTCTGCAGACCGAATTCCCGGAACGCTTCGCCACCCCGAAGATCCTCACCGACCTGGTGGAGGCCGGCAAGCTGGGCACCAAGACCGGGGCAGGCTTCCTGAACGTCCCCGCCGAGCGCACCCCGGAACTGATCGCCTACCGCAACAAGGCCTACGTGGCCATGCAGAAGCTCATCGAGGAGCTCGGCCCTGCGCCCATCAATTAGCTGCCTCCCTGTGACTCACGCCGGGCCCGGCCAGCCCGTAATTAACACCCTCCAAATTCGTGGCGCGGCATGGCGATAACTGCGAACCAACCGTGGTGACTATTGCGTTTCAGAGTGGTAAACCTTAACTGTTCCGCTGCGGAACCCGGCGGGCTCGTTACTCACAGCGAGGTGCACGATGACTTCCATGAATCCTGCCAATCAACTTGACGAGCTGGGCCAGCGGACACTGCGCAAGGTGCGCAACCGCCTCATGCCGCTGATCGTCCTGCTCTACTTCATCGCTTACCTGGACCGGAAC
Organism: Arthrobacter sp.; assembly: GCA_025464545.1. GTDB lineage: Bacteria > Actinomycetota > Actinomycetes > Actinomycetales > Micrococcaceae > Arthrobacter. The sequence goes on from JAODMA010000005.1 coordinate 508, forward strand.
AATGTCGGCTTCGCAAAGCTGACCATGAGCGAGGACATCGGCCTGAGTGCTTCGGCATATGGCCTGGGTGCCGGCATCTTCTTCCTCGGCTACGCACTGCTGGAAATCCCGAGCAACGCCGGCATGTATAGGTTCGGTGCCCGGAAATGGATCGCCCGCATCCTCATCTCGTGGGGCATCTTCGCCACAGCCATGGCACTCGTCAACGGCGAGACCACGTTTTACGTCATCCGGTTCCTGCTCGGTGCGGCTGAGGCGGGGTTTTTCCCGGCCATCCTGTTCTTCCTGACGCTGTGGTTCCCGGCCGCTCAGCGGGTCACTGTGCTGGGCATCTTCATTCTCGCCCAGCCCATCTCCAATGCCCTCGGCGCCCCGGTCTCGGGCCTGCTGCTGCAGATGGACGGCATCATGGGCCTGCACGGCTGGCAGTGGCTCTACATCATTGAAGGCATCCCGGCCATTCTCCTCGGCCTGCTGACCCCGATCCTGATGACGGACCGCCCCAGCCATGCGCATTGGCTGGCGGACGATGAGCGTGAATGGCTGACCAGGACCATGGACGCGGAGCTTGCCCACAAGCAGAAAGGCCAGCCCCACCACTTCCTCGCAGGCCTCAAGGACCCGCGGACCATCGCCTACTCGGCGTTGTACTTCGGGCTGGTCTGCGGCATCTATGGCCTGGGCCTGTGGATGCCCACAATCGTGGCCGCACTCGGCAGATTCACCACCACGGAGGTCGGCTTCATCGTGGCCATCCCCTACACGATCGCGGCTGTCTTCGTGTACTTCTGGGGCCGGCGCTCCGACCGCACCGGTAACCGGGTCATGCATGCGAGCATCAGCATGGTCATGGCCGCCATCGGCCTTTTGGCGGCCGGTTACCTGGTACAGGTCAACGCGGTCCTGGCCCTGATGGCCCTGACGCTGGCGGCCATGGGGATCTACTCCGCCATCGCCCCGTTCCTGGCCATGCCCTCGACGGCCCTGGTGGGCGCTGCCGCGGCAGCCGGGCTCGCCATGGTGAATTCGCTCGGTAATCTGGGCGGGTTCGTGGCACCCTACGCCGTGGGGCTGTTCAACGACGCAACCGGAGACAACCGCTCCGGCCTCGTGTTCCTCTCCGCCTGCCTCGGCATCACGGCCGTCGCCACCTACCTCTACGCCCGCCATCGCCCGGAGGGACATGTGAAGCCGGGTACGCCAGCCACGGTCGGTGAGGAAGCCGTAGCTGCCGACGAGTTCGACATCAAGAACTGATCATCAGGCGACGAGAGGCCAAGGGACATGACTCCTCAAGTAACGTTCCCTGCTGAGCGAACCGCGGTGCTGACCGGCGCAGCATCCCCGCGCGGCATCGGGCGGGCAACGGCGGAAATGCTCGCCAGCCAAGGCTGGGCGGTGGCGATTTTGGACATCGACGGCGACGCGGCGCGCAAGGCGGCGGAGGAAATCACCGACGTCTACGGCGTCCAGGCGATTGGCGTGGGCGCTGACGTCTCCGACCAGGCTACCGTCAACGCCGCCATAGACGAGGTGGAATCCGCCCTGCCGCCTATCGTCGGCCTGGCCAACCTGGCGGGCATCAGCTCACCCACGGAGTTCATGGACGAGACGCTTGAAGCGTGGGAGCGGGTGTTCAAGATCAACATGACCGGCACGTTCCTGGTCACCCAGCGTGTGCTGAGGGGAATGATCGAACGGAAGCTCGGAAGGATCGTGAGCGTCTCCTCCATCTCGGCCCAGCGCGGCGGCGGCACCTACTCCAAGGTAGCTTACAGCGCCTCGAAGGCTGCCATTATCGGCTTCACCAGGGCGCTGGCCCGGGAGATGGGCCAGCACGGGATCACCGTCAACTGCGTGGCTCCGGGTCCCGTGGACACCGACATCATGGGCGGAACGCTGACGGATGAGCGCAAGGCCGCCATGTCGGCTGACATCCTGGTCGGCCGGGTGGGAACCGTGCGGGACATCGCTGCGCTGATGGTGTTCCTGCTGGGTGAGGACGCCGGCTACATCACCGGCGCAACGTACGACATCAACGGCGGACTGCAGCTTTCCTGATCCTTGCCGGCTCCTCGTCGAACAGTTTGATCCTCCGGTATGGCCCGGAGCGCCCCGCTACGTCCGTAGCGCGCCGAAACCGGCGATCAGCGCCTCGAGTCCCAAGCTGAAGGCGACGTCGGCCGGTCTTTCAAAGCCCTGCTCCGCCAGGCTGTCGACTGCGGCGGTGAAGTTCGGCGTCGACGCTGCCATACTTCCCGAATCGAAGATATCCGCCGGTGCCGTGACGTCATAGGCGGATCCAAAGATGAAGGATTCCAATGCCACAATTGCCGAGACAATACGCTCCTGCGGGAAGCCCGCCCGGCTGAAGCCCGCGGAGACGGCCTCGTACATGGCAAGCGTCTTCGGCGCGTCGGTCACGGGCAGCACGGCGATGACGGGGATCAGCGGCGTGTGCTTCGAGAACACCTCCCGGTAACTCCACGCCCAGTCCCGCACTGCCTGGTCCCAGGGCTCTTTCTCGAAGGTTGAGACATCCACGAAAGAGGTCAGATGGTCCTGGACGAGGACCAGCACGTCCCGTTTGGAGGAAACGTGGTTGTAGAGCGCGGACGGCGCCACATTCAGCGTCCGGGCGAGGGCGGCCATGGTGAAACCGTCGTAACCGCTTTTCCGGATGAGCCGGAGGGCCCCTGAGGTGATCCCGTCCTGGTCTAGTACGGCGGCGGCCGGCCTGCCCGCCCGTCGGCGTGGTTTGGCCTCGGGGCGTGGGGAGTCCGCAGTGGCGCTCGTGGCTGCCGGCATTCCTGGCCTTTCTGCTGGCGGTGTGCAGGGGTGACTCCATTCTGCCCTCCCTCACGGCACTTTCCCGCAGCCGATAACTTCTTCCGGCAGCCCCCTTCCGCACGGCACCGGGAAGGTCTATAGTCATCCTTAAATGAATGACATTCATTTAGTGGCCCGCATCACTGCCGCGCCGCAGAGAGGACATCATGCTGGAAATTGACCGCGACGTCGTAATCGTGGGAGCTGGCCCCGCCGGGCTCACCGCAGCGCGGGAACTGAAAAAGGCTGGCCTGAGCGTGGCCGTGCTGGAAGCGCGGGACCGGGTCGGCGGCCGGACCTGGACGGA
>JAODMA010000362.1 GCA_025464545.1 Arthrobacter sp.
CCGCCGGATCCAGGGCGCGAACATGTAGATCGACCGAAGGGCGTACTTCAGCTCATCAATTTGGCGGAACCGGGCCTCATGGTCATCACCTTCGCCCACGACGACGCCCGCCATGCGTGCGCGGCGGGCAGCGATGTACTCAGGCGAGCTGCCGTCCACCCAGGAGAACACCAAATCAATGTCGAAACTGATGTCGCTGGCGTGGTCCGCGAACATGTTCTCGATGGTTGGCCAGGTGTGCCCGTAACGCTCCACGGTGCCGCGGACGGCGTCCTGGGCAAGCAGGGTCCGGCGGGTCAGCGAGTTTTCGATCGGGAGGATCAGTTGGTCGCCTTCGAAGCTCCAGAGCTCGAGCTGGACGCCGGCCGAGGCGCCGAACTCGAAGCCGCCTTCAGGCTCCACCCGGGGACGGTACAGCCGGAAGATCCGGGACTGGCGGTTGGGGGAGAGCTCGCCGTCGGCAACGAGCACCGACGACTTCTTCTTGGCGTCGACGCTCATCGAGTAGAACGGCTCGTCCCGGCAGGCATCCACCAGCGCGTCGCGGAGCTCCTTGCGGTTCTTCCAGTCCACGGCGATGACCGGCCGGTCGTTGTTGCCGCGAACCAGGAGGTAGTCCAGGCCGGCGGCAGCGAGCACCGCGCGGATAAACAACAGGTCTTCGACCATGGCCTGGTACGGCGTGCGGTTTTCATTGATCAGCGCATACCGGCCACGCCGCCGTACTACGTCAGAGCGGGTCCGGAACCTGGCGACGGCCGCGGCGGAGGTGACCTCCTCGTGGGCGTCCTCGGAGGCCTGGCTGCCGTAGTAGATCTCATCCTGGACCAGTGCTTCTGTAATGTCGTTTCTCCGGACTTCTGTGCGTGATTATGTACCTACTTGCATGATAACGCGAGGCCCAAAATCGGCGCGCAATATCGGTCGCTTCGACGCGAAACATGGGCCGATTCGGCGCCGGTATCGCCCGGGGACGCTGTGGCGGTGGAGTTCAGCCGGCGAGGGCGGAGCGCCAGCTGCTCAGGAAGGCCGCCCCGGCGTCGTCGTGGATGACATCCCCGCCCAGGCCCAGGTCCGCGGCGGTCAGCACGTCGTACGGCTTAACGGGAACGCCGTCGGCCGGGCGGACGTCCACGTGCTTCACGGCATGGTCGTTGTGGTGCAGCCAGTCGGCCATGGCGTAGTCGGTGCGGGAGTCACCCACCGTGCGCCAGGCCTGGGGTGTGATGCCCTGGGCTGCGAGTAGTTCCACGGCGCGGCTCGCACCCAGGTCCTTGCCCAGCCGGACGGACTCGATGTCCGTGGAAATGATGGTGGGGTCCACGCGGTAGTCGATCTGGTCGTCCGAGTTGGGGACGTGGTGGTCCAAGCGTACGACCCCGAGACCGTGCCGCCCCATCAGCGCCATGGCATCGGCGTCGAAAAGCTCCTGCTCGGCGCGGTAATCGGAGCTGGCGACGGCGACGTGCTGTTCAACGGACACCATGGCCCGCTTGGTTTCATCGAAGAACATGTGGGCGGCATAGTCCTCAGCCACGAGCCGGCGCACATCATCGCCGAACGCCTGCGGCATCGCGAGGTCCCTGTCGACGTGCACGGGCCCGGGGCCTTCCGCGGTGTAGCTGAACCACACTGCGCCCTTCTCGCAGATCGCGTGAATGAGGGTCTCGGCCGGCATGCCGGCCGCGATCATCGGCTCCATCACTTGCTCCCGGATGAAGGCATCCGAGCGTCCCGTGTTGAAGATAACGGGAATCCCCGCGGCCGCCAGTGCCAGCATGTCCGCAATAATGCCCGGCTGCACGTTGCGCGTCACAGGGCTCGCCACGGGTCCGTCGACGTCGAGCAGCAGGGCCAACGGGGGAGTCGACGGCGAGGGGGCGGCCGGCGTCTGGGGTGCAGTCATGCCCTCATTCTGTCAGGCGCCGGGCTCCGAGGCATGTGCGGTTGCCGCAGGTGACGCGATGGGGGTGGCGCGGGAGAGCCAGCAGCGGCGGGTGGAACAATTGGTCACCGTTTGGCCACAACCTCGTCCCTCCAGCGGTCTTGGATTCCTTTGGCCGCCCAAGTTCCCTAGGCTTGCAGGGTGATATTCAAAGCTGTGGGCGAGGGACGCCCGTACCCCGACCATGGTTACAACACGCCCAAAGACTGGGCCGCCTTGCCGCCGCGCCCGGTCCGGCTGGATGAGCTGGTGACCACCAAGCGGACGCTGGACCTCGAAGCCCTGCTGGCCGAGGACTCCACCTTTTTCGGTGACCTTTTTCCGCACGTTGTTGAGTTCAAAGGCGTGCTGTATTTGGAGGATGGACTGCACCGGGCCGTGCGGACCGCCCTTCACCAGCGCACGGCGATTCACGCGCGCGTCCTGGTGATTGATGGCTAGAAAGCCGAAGGACGTCACCGTCCTCCATGGGCACCGCGTCATCACTGGTTCCGAACTCCGGGCCACTTTCGTCGAACAGGACGACGCGCCGGACAACCCTGTCCGGGTTCGCAGGCGCATTCTGCACGGCCTGGTCCTGGTGGTTCTCGTCGGCCTCATTTCCGTAGGGATCATTGTCGCCCTGGGGATCATGAACGGCCAGATCACCCTTCCGACGACGGAGCGCAGCCGCGCCGCTGCGTCGCTGTGCCCGGACGCGACGTATGACTACGTCCCGCCCGAA
>JAODMA010000385.1 GCA_025464545.1 Arthrobacter sp.
TCCACGCCTTTTTCGGCGTCGCGATCATGGGCGGCACCGGTCTGCTGGCCGCGGACTACTTCGGCAATCTCGGCCGCACCTGGGGACCCTCGGCACTGCTGGACCAGCAAATGGGCGGCGCCGTGGCCTGGGGCATCGGCGAGGTGCCCACTTTGCTGGTCGCAATCGGCGTCGCGGTCCAGTGGTCCCGTTCGGACGCCCGCGAGTCCAAGCGCACCGACCGGGCAGCCGACAGGAATAACGACGCCGATCTCACTGCTTACAACGATATGTTTGCCAAGCTGGCCGAACGCGATGCCAAGCTGACCGAACGCAATTCAAAGCTGGAAGGACGCTGATGAGCGAAACCGTACGCACCCACCTCCGGGTCCGGGCTTCCGAACTGGTGGGCCGTAACTGGCTTAACACCGGCGGGAAATCCCTGGACCTTGAATCCCTCCGCGGCAAGATCGTGCTGCTGGATTTCTGGACGTTCTGCTGCATCAATTGCCTGCACGTCCTGGACGAACTCCGCCCGCTCGAGCAGCAGTACTCCGATGTCCTGGTGACGGTCGGCGTGCACTCGCCCAAGTTCGAACACGAGGCTGACCCGGTGGCACTGGCTGCGGCCGTGGAACGCTACGAGATCCGCCATCCGGTACTGGACGACCCGGAGCTGGACACCTGGAAGGCCTACACGGCGCGCGCCTGGCCCACCTTGGTGGTCATCGACCCCGAGGGCTACATCGTGGCGCACCTCTCCGGTGAAGGCCACGCGGACGGCCTCTCCGTACTCATCCCCGAACTGATCGCCGAGCACGAAGCCAAGGGCACCCTGCACCGCGGCGACGGCCCCTACGTTGCTCCTGTTCCGACGTCGGGCACGCTGCGCTTCCCCGGCAAGGCCCTGTACCTCCCCTCCGGACGTGGTGCCTCTGCCGAAGGCTCCGCATCGGGTTCCGACTCCGACGCCGGGTCCTGGCTCGTCACTGACACCGGGCACCACCGCCTGGTGGAGCTCGCCACGGATTTCCAGACGGTGCTGGGGGCCTACGGTTCGGGTGAAAAGGGCTACGCCGACGGCGGCGCCGAGGACTCCAGCTTCAATGAGCCGCAGGGCCTGGTCCTGCTCCCGGAAGACGTTGCCGCGAAGGCCGGCTACGACGTCGTGGTTGCCGACACGGTCAACCACCGGCTCCGGGGATTGTCGCTTGCCGACGGGAGCGTCAGCACCCTCGCGGGCAACGGCGTGCAGCGCCTACTTGAGACGGGTCCAGCCCGCGTTGACGAGGAAGGCGTCGCCTATGGAGCCCGGCTCGAGGCGGACCCGCTGCAGGTATCCCTGAGCTCGCCGTGGGACGTTGTGTGGTCCGCCAAACTGAACGCCGTCATCGTCGCGATGGCCGGCGTGCACCAGATCTTCAGCTTCGATCCGCTCTCCGGAGCCGTGTCCATCATCGCCGGCAACGGTCTTGAAGGCCTGCTGGACGGCCCGGCGGCGGAAGCCTGGTTCGCCCAGTCCTCCGGCCTCGCCGAAGACGCCGACGGGAACATCTGGGTGGCGGATTCCGAAACCTCGGCCCTGCGGAAGCTCGTCATCGGTGAGGACGGGAGCATCATGGTCGAATCCGCCGTCGGCAAGGGATTGTTCGACTTCGGCTTCCGCGACGGCGACGCCGCCGAGGCCCGGCTGCAGCACCCCCTCGGCGTCACCGTGCTGCCGGACGGATCGGTGGCGGTCGCCGATACCTACAACGGCGCGGTCCGCCGCTACGATCCGGTGTCCGGGACGGTGTCCACGCTGGCGCGCGGGCTCTCCGAACCCTCCGACGTCATTGTGGACCACACGCACGTCGCGGGGAACGAGCCGCTGCTCGTGGTGGTCGAGGCCAACAAGCACCAGCTGGTGTACGTGCCCATCCCGAAGGAAGCCCAGCAGGTGGACGAGGGTGCCGCCCAGACGCACCGGCCCAAGAGCCCGGTCGCTCCCGGTCTGCTGCAGCTCACGGTCCGGTTCACCGCACCCACGGGCCAGAAGCTGGACGACCGCTGGGGCGATCCCACGCAGCTGAAAATCTCATCCACCCCGCCGGAGCTGCTGCTGTCCGGCGGCGGGACCTCCGTGGGCCTGCTTCGCACGCTGGAACTTGCCTCCGACGTTCCCGAGGGCGTGCTGCACATTACCGCCCGCGCTGCCGCCTGTGACGGTCCGGAAGACGCCGACGGCGAGATCCCCGACCACGCCGCTTGCCACCTGTACCAGCAGGACTGGGGCATCCCGGTGCTGCTCCAGGATGACGGCGACTCCGAGCTGGTGCTGGACCTCCGCGGAATGGACTAGCCGCTCGCCGAAGTAGCCCGGTTTTCGCGGCCATTCCCCGGGGCTCCCGTGTCAGTTGCGGCGGAGGCTTGCCATAATCGGGCCAGTCCGTAGCGGCGTCGTCCACATAGCGTCGAGCCGCCTGTTTTCTCTGTCCGGGGCCCAGCAGAGTTGGGGGCATGGATCCTGTGCACGTACTCGGCTCGCTGGGCGGCGTGGCGCTGACCCGGTCCCTGGTCGCAAGGGGCGCCGGTGAAACCGCCATCCGGGGTGCCGTCCGAAGCGGTGCCGTGGTTCGGCTGGAGCGGGGGCTGTTGGCGCTACCTGGCGCGGACCCCGAATTGGTGGCCGCAAAGCAGTCCCGGGCGTTGCTCACCTGCATCTCCGCGGCACCGCGGTTCACGCTGTGGATGTTGCGCCCGGCCGCGATGCCGCACTACTGGCACAGCAACGGCAGACGAACGCACTCCTGCGTCAGCCACCGGACGGCCCTGACCCATCCCGGCGTCGCGGGAGCGGTGGCTGCCTTGCCGGATGTCCTTCTTCACGCTCTGCTCTGCCTACCGCCGCTGGAGTCCTTGGTCATGGTCGAGAGCGCTTACAACAGTGGAGCCATCGACCTGACGTTCCTGCTCCGGCACCTTGTGGGGAACCGTTGCGGGAAGGCGCGGGACGTCGTTGCGCAGGTTGAGCGTGGTGCGGATTCCCTCCTTGAGACCCTCGCCCGGATCTTGTTCAGGGACGCTGGAATCTCCACTGAAACCCAGGTGTGGATCGACGGCATAGGCCGGGTGGATTTTCTGCTTGAAGGCTTCCTGATCGTCGAAATCGACGGGCTGGCGTTCCACCTAAACTCACGGCAGTTCAAGAAGGATCGCCGCAGGGACAACTCGGCGATGGTGCAGGGGCTTCCGGTGCTGCGCTTTTTCTACGATGACGTCGTCTTTGCGCCGGAGGTCGTCCTCGCCCAAGTGCGTGAGGTGCTGGCACGTGGTTCCCTGCGGTGGCCGCAACCGAAGCGGCCCGGTTTTGAGGCAGTGGAGCCCCCGCCCTGGACGCTAGATTGGCGGTGCGGCTCTCAAAACCGGGCCGGTTCCGCAGCGGGCATCCCGCCGGCGGCTCAGTAGCTCAGGAGCGGCGTCAGCTTCACGGTGTCGGCGTCGATATCCAGGCGGGTGGTGAAGCTGAAGTCGTGGACCACGCTGATCTCGCCGGGGGCTCCGGTGAACAGGTCCACCTGGCGGGCAGTGATGCGGGCCTTGCCGTCCAACGGCGCGACGACCCAGCGCCCGCCAAAGGGCTCAATCTTGACTGCCGGGTAATCGGTGATGCTCCAGTCGATGGTTCCGTCCACGACGCGGTTGTTGGTTGCGTGGTAGAAAGGGCAGTCGGGCTGCAGCTGCTGCTGCTTGTCCGCCTCGTCGGCGCAGCCGTCCAGGAACTCCTTGACCCTGGCGCTCACGGCGTCCTTCAGGGCGTCGGTGGCCTGGGTCAGCAGGTTCAGCGGAGCGGCCGGAACATCCCGGGCGGAGAGGATGGCGCGGGTGGGCGGTGCGGAGAAATACTGGCCGTTGAGCGTGGCCTCGTACTCCCCGGGGTAGAAGACAGCGAAAGAGTTCCGGCCGCCGGGCATGTTCACCGGCACGCCGTTGAGCGTGGCTTCGTTTGAGTTCACGACGGTGACGTCCAGGACCGGGAGAGCCGACGGTACGAAGGACCACTGGTGGAAGAACAGCCACTGCGTTCCCGACCGTTCGAGCAGGAATTCCGTGCGCAACTTGGCCCCGTCAATGGTGTACTCGACCGGCACCATGACCTGGTTCCCGCCGCGGCCCTCCGCTTCGCCGAAATTAACGTCGCCGATCCGTGCTGCGGCGGTCTGCAGCGCCGACCCGTCGAGCATGGCCGCGTTGCTTTGCGGAACCGAAGCACGCAGAAGGCCCAGCGCCTTCTCGCCTTCGCCCTTCTGCATGGCGTCAAGATACTCGCGGACGGGCTGTTGTGGGCTCGCAATGGTGTCATTGACCACGGTCACCGCCACAATGGCTCCGGCCACGGCGAGCATCAGGCCCAGCAGCCATCCGGCTGCGATCCTGACTAACGCCTGACTCATTTGCACGTACCTTACGTTACCTGCACGCCACAGGAATGCTCTGGTCGTGTGTGGCCCGTGTGACATCCGCCATCCCGCCCCGCAGTCCCGGCACAGGTCGAAGCGGCGCGGTCCCCGGGTCGGCGGAAGCCGCGGCTAACGGCGACGGCGCTTGGGTGCCGTCCCAAAGACTCCGCGGAGCAGCTCACGGCCCAGCTGCGACCCGAGCGAGCGGGCCATGCTTTTGAGGCCACCGCCCAGCGCCCCGCCAAGCGCGCCGGCGAGATCTCCGGCCATACCGCCTCCGGCGCCCTGCGACGCCTCTTGCGGCGTTTCCCGGCGGGCCCCGCGTTCGGGTGACTGCGCTCGTTCCGGCGCAGGTGCGGGCCGGCTGCTTGGCCGGCCCAGGATCTCCTCCTCGATCCGTCGGGCCTCGGCATCGATGGCGGATTCGCCCGTGGTGCCCGCCTCGGCCCTGCCACCGGCGCCGGCGGGCGCGTCAGCCGGATCCTGCCCCGCAGCGCCTGCGGGAAGCCGGCCGTCCGCCGTCTTGCCGGTGATCTTCTCGAAGGCGGAGACGTTGTCGACCGCCGTGCCGTACTTGGGGAGCAGGGCCGAGCCGGCCACGGTACTCGATACCAGGGCATCGCTGCTGGGGCCCATGACTGATTCCGGTGCCCGAAGGCGGGTCAACGCCACTGGAGTCGGGGCGCCGTTCTCGTTCATCACTGTGACGACGGCCTCGCCGATGCCAGCCGAGGTGAGGGTCTCTTCGAGGTCGTAATCACTCATCGGGAAGGTGGAGACGGTCGCCTTGAGTGCTTTGGCATCCTCGGGTGTGTAGGCCCGCAGGGCGTGCTGCACTCGGTTGGCCAACTGCCCCAGCACTTCGGCCGGAACGTCCTTCGGCGTCTGGGTGACGAAGAAGATCCCGACGCCCTTAGAGCGGATCAGCCGCACGGTGGTAGTGATGGCGTCCAGGAAGGCCTTCGAGGCGTCGCTAAAGAGCAGGTGGGCCTCATCCAGGAAGAACACGAGCTTGGGTTTGTCCAGGCCGCCGGCCTCGGGCAGTTCCTCGAAGAGATCCGCCAGCAGCCACATCAGGA
>JAODMA010000386.1 GCA_025464545.1 Arthrobacter sp.
GCGCCGGAGCGGCCGCGACCACGGCGGCCTCCGCGGCTTCCTGCTGGCCTGCCTCGAAGGCTGTATCGGACTCAAGGACAGGCCCGGCGCTGCGCGTCGGCGGGTTGAACCACATCAGGAACAACCCGGAAACGGAGGTGGCAATGCCGATGACGGTCAGGCCCAGGACGGAGAAGCCGGCGGTGGCGACGAGGGCGCCGGCGGCAGGACCGATCATGAAGACCAGTTCGGTGGAGATTGCGTCCAGGGCGAACGCGGTGCGCCGCTGCTCCCCCGTGGCCAGGACACCAAGGGACTGGCGTACGACGCTGAAGATCGGGAGTGTCAGCAGCCCGCCCACGAAGACCAGCGGCAGCAACAGCTCATAGGACACGTGCGGCACGATCGACCAGATGACGGTCTCCGCGATGACAGACGGGATGAGGGCCCTACGCAGACCCACGGTGTCGACGCGCCGGCCGCGCCAGGGGGCGCCGAGGGCGATGCCGATCGTCATCACGGCGGCCGCAGCCCCGGCAGCCGCATAGCCCTGGCCGAGGGTGAGGACGATGTGCAGGGTCAGCAGCACGCCGGCTGCCGAGTGGGGTATGCGGGCGATCATGCCGACCAGCAGGAGCCGCCGAATCGGCCGGATGGCCAACAGCTCCCGGTAAAGCGCGAAATTCACGGACTACATCCTTCTGGTTCTGCCCTCGGCAGCACCAGGGTTTCCCCCGCTGGCCGTCAGCTACTCTGCTGCACGCTGCAATTTGATCTCGATCGAGTCAACCCGCTCAGCAACCGTTTCATTCCGCGCCCAGGCACCATTGAGGCCTGCCGCGATGGACTGCACACCGGCGGCGTCGAGTCCGTCTTCCAGGTACAGCAGCACCCGGAGCTCGGGCCCGGAGCCGCCGCCGGGCAGCTGTCTGCCATCAGCCCCACGCGAAGCAACTCCACCGCCTGGATGAATTTCAACACGGCGGACAGCAGGAAAGCCAACGGCGGCCTCGCCGAGGCTCCGGGCCAGCTCCGGATCAGCGTACGACGGCGTCCAGGTCCGTTGCTGCGCGAGGGCCCAAACAGCAGGCCGCCTGACCACGAAAGTGAAGTCGGAACCTGGGTCCAGGACAAGCAGCTCGGCACCCTCTGCGACGGCGGACAGCGCAGCGCGGGCAGCGTAGACGGCCACCGGTCTGGCCTCGGGGTGCCACGCCTGGAGCGTGGCGGCCGATGTGAACACCGGCATCGCCGTCCGGCCGTCGGGCGCCTTGAGGGTCACCAGGGCCATGTCCGCCTGCTTGTCTCCGTGCAGGGTGTCGCCATGCGCGCCCACGGCGCCGCCGCCCTCTTCGGCGAGCTGGGCGAGGATCGGCACGAAGACCCGCGCGGTGGCGAGGGACGCCACGATACCGGCCTCGCTGCCGTCGCCGGCCAGGAATTCAGACCGGGCCGTGAGGTAGCCGGCGTCGGCGGTGCCGTCGTCGTCCTCGAAGCTGTGGATCCTGGCGTCGTCCCCGGACAGGCTCCGCCCGGCCCACGGCTGTCCGGCGGAGTCGGTGGGCCCTCCCGCGCCGGCCAGGGCCGCCGCGATGTGCCCGGGAAGGTGGCGGAGAGCCTCGGCGCTGCCGCCGGCCGTGGTACCCGGCACCGGGGGCGTGCCTGACGGCTGGGATTCCATGGTTCCGGTCCGGCTAGCGTCGGCCGGCGACGTCGAGAGCTTCGGGCAGCGTGAAGTTGCCGTTGTAGAGGGCTTTGCCGACGATCGCACCCTCGACGCCGAGCGGGACGAGGGAGCGCAGCACCTTGAGGTCTTCGAGGCTGGAGATGCCACCGGAGGCCACGACGGGTTTGCCGGTCTTTTCCACCATCTGGCGCAGCAGTTCGACGTTCGGACCCTGCAGGGTTCCGTCCTTGGTCACGTCGGTCACAACGTAGCGGGAGCAGCCGGCCTCTTCGAGCCGGCCCAGGACCTCCCAGAGGTCGCCGCCTTCCTTGGTCCAGCCGCGGCCGGCCAGCGTGGTGCCGCGGACGTCCAGTCCGACGGCGATCTTGTCGCCGAAGCGCTCGATCACGCGGGACGTCCATTCCGGGTTCTCCAGGGCCGCTGTTCCGAGGTTGACCCTGGCGACGCCAAGATCGAGGGCCTTCTCAAGCGATTCATCGTCGCGCAGGCCGCCGGAGAGCTCCACCTTGATATCGAGTCGTCCAACCACTTCGCGGAGCAGCTCGGCGTTGGAGCCTCGGCCGAAGGCGGCATCGAGATCCACCAGATGGACCCATTCAGCCCCCTGCTGCTGCCAGTTGAGCGCGGCCTCCAGCGGTGTGCCGTAGCTCGTTTCGCTGCCGGCTTCGCCCTGCACGAGCCGCACGGCCTGGCCGTTGACGACGTCGACGGCGGGCAGCAGCTCAAGCACGGGCAGCGGGGTTTCGGTGGTCATCGGGGATCCTCAGCTTCTTTCGGTGGCGCGGAGTAACGGGGGGTGCGGGACCGCTAGGAGGCCGGCAGCGTCAGGAGGTAGGCGGCCAGCAGCGACATCCCGGCCAGGACGTAGAACACGATCTGGACCCAGCGCGGACTTTTTTGCTGCCGGAAGGACAGCGCTCCGCCGACCAGCAGTCCGGCGAGGCCCATCAGGACCAGTGACCACATCTAGGCGCTCTGTTCCGGACCGGTACCGGCTTCGCCGGCCGCTTCGGCCGGGGCGGCCGCATCCGGGGATCCCTTACGCAGGCCCTCGACCCAGTTGCGCAGCAGGCGCGCGCCCGCGTCGCCTGACTTCTCCGGGTGGAACTGGGTGGCGCAGAGCGGACCGTTTTCAACCGCCGCAATGAAGGGGGCGCCGTGCTCGGACCAGGTGACAAGCGGAGCGGCCATCCGTGGCTGGATGACGTCGAACTCCCACTGCTGAACGCCGTAGGAGTGCACGAAGTAGAAGCGCTCCTTCTCCACGCCGGCAAAGAGCCTGGAGCCGGCGGGAACTGACACCGTGTTCCAACCCATGTGCGGAACCACTTCGGCAGGCAGCAGCTCCACCTTGCCTGGCCACTCCCCCATGCCTGGCGCCTCGGTGCCGTGTTCGACGCCCGCTTCGAAGAGGACCTGCAGGCCAACGCAGATGGCCAGCACGGGACGGCCGCCGGCGACGCGGCGCCCGATCATCCGGATTCCGTCGACCGCCTTGAGCTCGTTCATGACCGTCTCGAAGGCGCCGACGCCGGGAACTACCAGGCCGTCGGCGTTCAGTACGTCTTCCGGCCTGGCACTGAGGATGACTTCTGCTCCGGCGCGCTCCAGCGCACGCACAGCCGAGCGGATGTTGCCGGAGCCGTAGTCCAGCACCGTGACGGTGGGCTTGCCCTCCGGAGAAGCGGGCTTCCTGCCGGCGTCGGGGTTGATGATGGCGCCGTCCTGCACCACCGGGCCGGTCACAGGGCGCCCTTGGTGGACGGGATGCCTTCAACGCGGTGATCCGGCTCGACCGCGGAACGCAGCGCACGGGCGAAGGCCTTGAACTGGGCCTCGACAATGTGGTGCGGGTCCCGGCCGGCCGTGACATTCATGTGCAGGCAGATGCCGGCGTGCAGGGTGATGGCCTCGAAGACGTGCCGGGTCAGGGACCCGGTGAAGTGTCCGCCGATCAGGTGGTATTCCTGGCCTGCCGGTTCGCCGGCGTGGACGAGATAGGGCCGTCCGGAGACGTCGACGACAGCGTGCGCCAGGGCTTCGTCGAGGGGGACTGTCGCCTCGCCGAAACGGCGGATGCCGGCTTTGTTGCCCAGGGCCGTGCGCAGCACCTCGCCGAAGGTGATGGCGACGTCTTCGACCGTGTGGTGCACATCGATGTGGGTATCGCCCGTCGCCTTGACCGTCATGTCGATCAGGGAGTGCTTGCTCAGCGCCGTCAGCATGTGGTCATAGAAGGGAACCGACGTGCTGATCTCCGAGACGCCGGTGCCGTCCAGGTTGATCTCGACCAGCACGGATGACTCGCTGGTGGTCCGTTCCATGCGTGCGGTCCGGCCCTCGGCAGCAGCTGATCCGGTGTTGCTCATGTGGGGTGTCCTTTGGTGATGAAGGCGGTGCTGGGCGTTCTGGCGACGTTCTTGTCCCGCAGTTAAGTCTAGACCCGCGGGTTCGCCGGGCTGCTCAGGATCCGCTCAAGGGCCTCAAGGAAGGCTGTGGTTTCAGTCTCAGTACCGGCCGTCACGCGCAGGTGCCCGGGGATGCCCACGTCGCGGATGAGTACACCGGCGTCGAGCAGGCCCTGCCAGACAGCGTGCGGGTTTTGGAGTCCGCCGAAGAAGACGTAGTTCGAATCCGAGGCGGCGGGCTTGAGCCCCATCCGCTGCAGTTCGGTGACGATCCTGTCCCGCTGGCGCTTGATGTCCTCGACGTCGGCCATGAGCACAACGCGGTGGCGCAGCGCGGCGAGGGCGGTTGCCTGCGTGATGGCGGAGAGGTGGTAGGGAAGCCGGACCAGGCGAAGGGCGTCCGTCACTTCCGGGGCCGCCGCCATGTAGCCCAGGCGGGCGCCGGCCAGGGCGAAGGCCTTGCTCATGGTGCGCGAGACGATCAGACGTTCCCGGCCGGGCAGCAGCGTCAGTGCGCTCGGCGTTCCGTCGTGGGCGAACTCGTGGTGGGCCTCGTCGACGATAACAATGGTCTGGCTGGCCTCGCCGGCCTCGTAGACAGCCTCCACGACGTCCAGGCCGAGGCCCGTGCCGGTGGGATTGTTCGGGGAACACAGGAAGACGATGTTGGGCTGGAGTTCCCGGACCTGGCGGGCAGCCGATTCTGCGCTCAGCCCGTAGCCGTCCGCCCGCAGCCCCGCAATGTACTCC
>JAODMA010000390.1 GCA_025464545.1 Arthrobacter sp.
CTGGTCCTGCTGCCCGCCGAAGACGTGGCTGACAATCTTTTCACCGTCCGCAGTATCCACCTGCGCCACGTCAACGCCGCCCTCGATCAGCCCGTCCTGATGCTGGCTGAGCGCCGACTCGAGCGAGGCGGCACCGTCGGGCACCTGAGCATTGTTATGCATTCCCGCCAGCAGAGTGGGGACAGCGGCCTCCACTGCCGCCTGGGCAGTTTGCCGGTCCGTGCCGAGCATGCCGGCTATCTGGTCTACCGGGATCTGCCCGAGGATGTCGTTGAGCTCAGTCATGGTCTACTCCTTCAGCCGCGCCAGCGCGCGGGGATAAGGTGAATCGGCGACTGCGCAGACGCCGCGAAGGTATCGCCCTAGCATCGTAGTCCGGGCCAAAGGACCGTGGAAGACCGCCGCGGCAGGCCTCCCGGCGCGTCCGGTGCCCGCGTTGATTGCAGGTAATCTTAGAGAGTTCCGGAGCCGGCACCGTTTCCGGACGAGCTCATGGCAGGCAGCAAAAGGCGAGGTTGATGGTCCACATCTGGAACGATCCGTCCGAAGTCCCGGCGGACTTTGGTCCTTCCGTTGTCACATTCGGCAACTTCGACGGCGTGCACCGCGGACACCAACAGGTGCTCTCCCAACTCATCCGCATCGCCCGCTTGAACCATGCCCGCGCGGTCGCCATCACTTTCGACCCGCACCCCGCTCAGGTGCACCGGCCCGAGACGGCCCCGGAACTGATCATGGGGCTGGAGGACAAGTTGGCCGCCCTCGGCGAGCTCGGCCTCGACGCCGTGCTGGTGATGAAGTACTCGCTCGAACTCGCAAGCCTGACGGCGGAGGAATTCGTCGCCACCGTCCTGGTCGGCAGTCTCCGCGCCAGCCATGTCGTGATCGGCCACGACGCCCGCTTCGGCCGCGGCAACTCCGGAGACCTGCACACAATGCAGGAACTCGGGAATAAGCTGGGCTTTGAGGTGCTGGTCATCAGCGAGTTCGGTTCCGAAGGGTTCCCCATCCACGACGACGCCGGCAACGACCGCCGTTGCTCCTCCACCTGGGTCCGGGAGGCGCTGCGGGAGGGCGACGTCGTCACCGCAGCCGCGGTGCTCGGCCGGCCGCACCGGGTACGGGGCGAAGTCGTGCATGGTGCCGCCCGCGGCCGCGACCTCGGTTTTCCCACCGCCAACCTCGCCTCCAGCTCGACCGGCTACATTCCTGCCGACGGCATCTACGCCGGTTGGCTCGTGGACGAGGCGGGTACCCGCTGGCCGGCCGCGATCTCGGTCGGATCCAACCCCACCTTCGACGGCGTCAGCCGCCAGGTGGAGGCCCACGTGATCGACCGCCCGGAAGAGGCCGTGGAGGACTTCGATCTGTACGGCCAGACAGTGGTGGTGGAATTTGTCGCCCGACTGCGCGGCATGGTGGCGTACCGTGGCCCTGAGGCGCTCGTGGACCAGATGCGCCTGGACGTGGTCCAGGCGCACGGGATCCTGTTTCGCGCTGACCGCACCCGCTGACCCCACCCGCTGACCGTCAGGTCGCAAGCAGAGTCAGTTGGCAAGAAAGGCAATGCTGTGACCCTTGAGAAGAACACCAGAGAGCTGGACAAGGACATTGTCCGCGACTTCAGCTCCCGGATGAGCTACGCGTCCTATCTGCAGCTGCCGACGCTGCTCAGCGCCCAGCAGCCCGTCAGCGCGCCGGAGCACCACGACGAGATGCTGTTCATCATCCAGCACCAGACCACCGAGCTGTGGCTGAAGCTGGTCCTGCACGAGCTGCGCAGCGCCGCCGCCTGGCTCCGCTCCGATGACCTCGGCTCGGCCCTGAAAGCGATCGCCCGGGTCAAGCACATCCAGAAAACGCTGACCGAGCAGTGGTCCGTGCTGGCCACTCTCACCCCCACCGAGTATTCGCAGTTCCGCGGCTTCCTGGGCAATTCCTCCGGTTTCCAGTCCAGCCAGTACCGCGCGGTTGAGTTCCTGCTCGGCAACAAGAACCGCAAGATGCTGCCGGTGTTCGAATCCGACCCCGAGGCCCACGCGATGCTGCTGGAACTCCTCGAAGCCCCCAGTATCTATGACGACTTCCTGGCCTACCTCAAACGCCAGGGCTTCGACGTCCCGGCATCCCTGCTGGAGCGCGACGTCACGAAGGCGCACGAATTCTGCCCGGAGCTGGTGCCTGTCTTCAAATACATCTACGAGAACGCGGCCGACAATTGGGGCGCCTACGAGGCGTGCGAAGAGCTCGTGGACCTCGAGGACAACTTCCAGCTCTGGCGTTTCCGCCACCTGCGCACGGTGCAGCGGACCATCGGGATGAAGTCCGGCACCGGCGGATCCAGCGGAGCCGCCTTCCTGCAGAAGGCGCTCGAGCTGACCTTCTTCCCTGAGCTCTTTGCGGTACGGACGGAGATCGGTCAGTGAGCACGAACCCGGACACCACAGAAGCCCCCGCCCCCGGAGAGGCCCCCGCCGCCGGAGATAGCGGAGCCGCCCACGGAAGCACCGCCAGCAACGATCCGCTGTGGCAGCGAGCCCTCGAACTCGACGCCGCCGATCCGCTGGCCGCCTACCGGGCGCACTTTATCGGAACGGACACGGACCTGTCCTACCTGGACGGCAATTCGCTGGGCCGCCCGCTCAAACGCACCGCGGCGGACATCGGCCGTTTCATCGAGGAGAGCTGGGGCGGCCGGCTGATCCGCGGCTGGGACGAGGAATGGCTGGAACTCCCGCAGGTCATCGGCGACCAGCTCGGGCGGTCCGTCCTCGGCGCCGCCCCCGGACAGACCGTCATCGCCGACTCCACCACGGTCGTGCTCTACAAGCTGATCCGCGCCGCGGTCGCCGCCGTTACCGACCCCGCCCGCACGGAAATCGTGCTGGACACCGATAATTTCCCCACCGACCGCTACCTTGTCGAGGGCATCGCCCGCGAGGAAGGACTGACGCTGCGCTGGATCGAAGCCGATCCCGCTTCCGGTGTGTCCGTCGAGCAGGTGCGCGAGGCAACCGGCCCGGCCACCGCCGTCGTGGTCCTCAGCCAGATCGCCTACCGTTCCGGGTATCTCGCGGACCTGCCGGCAATCACTGCTGCCGTGCACAACGCCGGCGCGCTGATCGTGTGGGACCTGTGCCACTCCGCCGGTTCGGTGGAGATCGGCCTGGACGACGCCGATGTCGACTTCGCCGCCGGCTGCACCTACAAGTACTTGAACGGGGGACCGGGTTCGCCGGCCTTCGCCTACGTCAACGCCCGGCACCTGCCCGGGCTGCAGCAGCCGATCTGGGGCTGGATGGGACGCAAGGATGCCTTCGAAATGGGCTCCGGCTACGAAGCCGCGAGCGGCATCCGCGGTTTCCTCAGCGGAACCCCGGCTATCTTCGGGATGCTGGCCATGCGCGGGACCCTGGACCTGCTGGAGGAAGTGGGCATGGCAGCCGTCCGTGAGAAGTCCCGGCTGCTGACCACGTTCGCCGTCGAACTCCATGACGCCTGGCTGGCGCCGGCGGGCGTGGCCCTCGGAACGCCGCGCGACCCCGAGCAGCGCGGCAGCCACATCACCGTGGACCACCCGGGGTTCCGGGAAATGACCGCCGCCCTGTGGGAGCAGGATGTCATTCCCGATTTCCGGGCGCCTCACGGCATCCGGATCGGGCTCTCGCCGCTCAGCACGTCCTTCGCCGAGCTGTACCGTGGCGTCGCCGCGATCCGGGACCGCCTGCAGGGCCGCGGTTTCGACAAGATCACGGCTGTGCCGGTAAACTAAACGTTGGATCCGGCTGCAGTCCGTGGCGGCTGGCTCTTGTTGTAAACGGCGTTCGTCCTCTTCCCGAGGAGATCCCCGGCGCGGCACACCCGGCAGTGAGTTACTGAATCGGGCCTCACGGCACATCTCTAGGAGTTATTGTGGCACTTGAAGCCGCTGTAAAGCAGTCCATCATTCAGGATTTCGCAACGTCCGAGGGCGACACCGGTTCGCCGGAGGTCCAGGTTGCAGTCCTGACTCAGCGGATCAAGGATCTCACTGAGCACATGAAGGTGCACAAGCACGATTACCACACCCAGCGCGG
>JAODMA010000404.1 GCA_025464545.1 Arthrobacter sp.
CAGGCGTCTCCAGTGCGCTGGCCTTGTTGAAGTAGGTCATCTCGTTGAAGGTGCCGTTGAGCGAGCCCTCCGCGGAGGCCCCGTTGTCCCCGACGATGTAATAGACAAGGGTGTCATCCAGGATGCCGTCGGACTCCAGGGAATCGATCAGGCGTCCCACATGGTGGTCCGCGAATTCAAGGAAAGCCGCGTAAACCTCCATCTGACGTGCCAGGACCGGTTTGAGCTCGGCCGGCATATCGTCCCAGGCTGGAATTTCAGCATGCCGCTCGGTGAGGACCGCTTCGGCGGGAATCACCCCGAGTTCCTTCTGGCGCGCGAAGGTTTCGTCCCGGACCGCGTCCCAGCCCTTGTCGAAGCGTCCTTTCTGCTTGGCGATCCAGTCCGCCGGCACGTGGTGCGGGGCGTGTGTCGCGCCGGGTGCGAAATACATGAAGAACGGCCGGTCCGGCGCCAGCGACTTTTGCTGGCGGCTCCAGGTGATGGCCTTGTTGGTCATGTCGGCCATGAAGTGGTAGCCGTCCTCTGGCCGGCCGACCTCCACCGGGGTCGTCCCTTCGGTGACGGCCGGGTACCACTGGTTGGTTTCGCCGCCGATGAAGCCGTAGAAGTAGTCGAATCCCGAGTGGGTGGGCCACCGGTCGAAGGGGCCGATCGGGCTCGTCTCCCAGGCGGGGACCTCGTGGCATTTACCGAACTGCGCGGTCGAGTAGCCGGCGATCCTGAGGATTTCCGCCAGCGGCACCGTGGTGTTGGGACGGGAGGAGGTGTAGCCAGGTGCCGGCGTCGCAGTTTCGGTGATGCTGCCCATCCCGACCGTGTGGTGGTTCCGTCCGGACAGCAGTGCCGCCCGGGTCGGTGAGCACAGCGCCGTGGTGTGGAATCGGGTGTATTTCAGGCCGCCGGCGGCGAGCCGCTCGGCTGTCGGAGTCGCGCAGGGACCGCCGAAGGCGCTGGAGGCGCCGAAACCTACATCGTCCAGCAAGACGATGAGCACATTCGGCGCCCCTGGCGGTGGCTGTGTCGGCTGGATCGGCTCGAATCGTGAGTCCGGGTCTCTCGCGTCGTAAGCCAGGAAACCGTGGTAACCGCGGTCCGGCACAGGGAGCGAAACTGACGTGGGGTGGTCATTTTCCATGGTTCGGCTTCCTAGAGTAGGATTACCCCCCATCAAGCCCTCATACTAGGGGTGCCGGCGCGATGTGTCCACGGGTAGAAGGAAGTCTCCTGCGGCCCGCCCACGAAGCAGTGTGCACGGAACTGCGTGAGGCAGCGTATGTGTCTGGAACAAGGGCGCCTCGGCGAGTAGCATCTGCCCCACACGTGGTGCGCGGCACCCCCGCTCCCTCCGGACCGGAACACCCTGCCGGTACGGGACGCAAAAGATAAGGCCCGACATGTCTGTCCCAACGCTTGCTCAACGGGTCCCTGCCGGAAGCTTTCTGATGGGCTCGGACAAGTTCTATTCTGACGAGGGGCCGCCGCAGAGGGTCCATGTACCAGCCTTCGAACTCGACGAGCACCCCGTCACCAACGCGGATTTCGCGGAGTTCATAGCGGCAACGGGTTACCTGACGGTGGCCGAAAAGCCGCTTGACCCGACCGAATTCCCCGACCTTCCACCCCAGGACCTGACTCCCGGAGGACTCGTCTTCACTCCTTCCGCGGGGCCGGTGGATTTAGGCGACTGGAGACAGTGGTGGCGTTGGAGCCCCGGTGCGTCTTGGCGGCACCCTCTCGGCCCCGGGTCCGACACCGTCGGCAGGGAGGACCATCCGGTCGTGCAGGTAGCCTTTGCGGACGCCAGCGCCTATGCCACCTGGGCGGGCAAGCGGCTACCGACCGAAGCCGAATGGGAGTTCGCAGCCAAGGGAGGCATGCCGGACGGGCTCACCTACGCGTGGGGAAACGAGGCCCGCCCGGACGGGGCGCTCATGGCCAACACTTGGCACGGACGATTCCCCTACCTGAACACAGGCGCGAACGGATGGAACGGCACCTCCCCGGTCCGATCATTTCCTTCCAACGGGTATGGGCTCTTCGACATGATCGGAAACGTGTGGGAGTGGACCGACAGCTATTACTCGCCCCGCCACAACGCAGGACCGGGCAGCCCCGACCCCGCTGCAGGGTGCGCCTGCGCCCCTCGACCGGCGCAGGATCACAAAAACGCAGAGATGGAGTCCGGAATCCCCCGCAGGACACTCAAGGGAGGCTCGCACTTGTGTGCACCGGAGTACTGCCTGCGCTACCGCCCGGCGGCACGTTCCCCACAAGCCGAAGACACAGCGACCTCACATATCGGCTTCCGATGCGCACGCTCCATACCTAACGACCAGTGACCACGACCCGCAGACAAGCCACACGGAGGGGCACCGATCCGCCCAGGTGGCTTCCCCGAACGGGCCTCAAGGGTGTTCGCGTGCGAAAAACCCTCCTCTAATCCGATCCCTCACCGCGAGACCGGAGAGCGGGCCGGATGGCTGTGTCGGCCCAGAGCGGCCTCGACACCAGGGCCTTGATTCGGGACGTCGACAAGCTCTCGCTGCTACTCACCGAGTTCAGGTGAAGCACCCGGACGCCGCGGCGCCCCTGGCGTACGTCTGTGCGCAGCGACGCTCCGCCGGGATGCGATGGCGTAGGGCGAGGCCGCCCCCGCACATCAGATCCCGACGTCGATGTTGATGTGGGCGCAAAAGCGGATCAGCCAATCCAGGTCGGGTCAGTTCAGGAACACTTTGGGCGGAACGCTTCCCGAAAGCCCGAAGGCATCATTGGCCCGGTCGAAGAAAACATACGCCGCGCCGGAATCGATCCGGCGGCTGGTCCAGACGCACCCGTCGAGGCCGGCCTTCCAGGCAGCCTCCGCCCACTTCACCGTATCGGCGTACCAGGTCGAGTCCGTGTCAGTCAGTTGGTAACGGTCCAACCCGAAGTGCCGCCGGCCGACCCCTCGGAAGGACGCCAGGCGCAACGGCAGCAGCGTCGTAACCCCTGCGGCGATCCGGTCAGCGTAGTGGGCTGGAAAG
>JAODMA010000030.1 GCA_025464545.1 Arthrobacter sp.
GAGCTCCGAGCCGCGCTCGAGTCCGGCTCCGTCGGCTAGCACGATCCGTTTCCGACCCCCGCGCGGGGGACATGTCCCCTTTTGCAGCCGGCTAAACGGGGACATGCCCAATCCTGGCGGCGGGCCATGGGCATAGTACCGATATGTCCCGTGGTTGCAGGCAGGGGAGGGCATGCCCTTCCGGGCCGGGCACTTCCGCACTGAGCATGCTCGTTCCTCGGCACCACCGGCCCGTGGGACATGTCCATTCTTTGGAAGCGCGGGATGGACATAGTGGTCGCATGTCCCGTGGCCGCGGGCAGCGGAGGGCATGTCCCGAGGGTCGGACGCTGGTGTCAGTGGCACCGCCTAGACTTGTTAACACCATGGATATGTTGTTTGACCCTTTCGCCGACGGACCCTTCAAAGCTGCCTCCAGGGCGGCCACGGCCACCAAATCCTCCGCCGGAACAGGCACGGCAGCCGTTGGTTCCGGTGCCGGATGGATGCCTAACGGCTCCGAAGGCGGCAGCGCGGCGGACGGCGACCGGCCCCGGCTTCCCGGCGCCGACGAGCTCCTGGAGGGCCTGAACCCGCAACAGGAAGAGGCAGTCAAGCACGCCGGCGGCGCCCTGCTGATCGTGGCCGGTGCAGGCTCAGGAAAGACGCGCGTGCTCAGTAACCGCATCGCCTACCTCATTGCAACCCGGCGCGCCCACCACGGCGAGATCCTGGCGATCACCTTCACCAACAAGGCCGCCGCCGAAATGCGGGAGCGGATCGAGCTCCTGGTCGGCGGCCGCGCCAAGACCATGTGGATCTCCACGTTCCACTCCTCGTGCGTCCGGATCCTGCGGCGCGAGGCCAAGAATGTCGGCCTGAACTCCAACTTCTCCATCTACGACTCCGCGGACTCGCTGCGCCTGATCACGCTCGTGGCCAAGAACCTGGACCTCGATCCGAAGCGGTTCGCGCCCAAGGCCATTCAGCACAAGATCTCCGCGCTCAAGAACGAACTCATCGACGCGGACAGCTACGCTTCGAGCGCCAACTACAACGACCCCTTCGAACAGGCCGTCGCCGAGGTCTTCAAGGGCTACACCCAGCGCCTGCGCCAGGCCAACGCCATGGACTTCGATGACCTGATCGCCGAGACCGTCTACATGTTCCGGGCGTTCCCCGCCCTCGCCGACTCCTACCGGCGCCGCTTCCGGCATGTCCTGGTCGACGAATACCAGGACACCAACCACGCCCAGTACGCCCTGGTCCGCGAGATCGTCGGCGAAGGCCCGGGCGCGGCCGAGCTGACCGTCGTCGGCGATTCCGATCAGTCCATCTACGCCTTCCGCGTCGCGGACATCCGCAACATCGTCGAGTTCGAAAAGGACTACCCCGACGCCCGGACCATCAAGCTGGAACAGAACTACCGCTCCACGCAGACCATCCTCAGCGCCGCGAACTCGGTGATCTCCCGTAACCCGAACCGGCCGGAGAAGCGGCTTTGGACGGCGGAGGGCGACGGCGAGAAGATCGTCGGCTATGTGGGCGAGAACGAGCACGATGAGGCCCAGTTCATCGCCAAGGAAATCGACCGGTTGCAGGACGAGGGCAATCTGCGTCCCGGCGACGTCGCGATCTTCTACCGTACGAACGCCCAGTCCCGCTCGATCGAGGACGTCCTGGTTCGCGTCGGGCTGCCCTACAAGGTGGTCGGAGGCACGCGCTTCTATGAGCGCAAGGAAATCAAGGACGCCCTCGCCTACCTGCGGGTACTGGTCAACCCCGACGACGACGTCAACCTGCGCCGGATCCTGAACGAACCCAAGCGCGGCATCGGCGACCGCGCCGAAGGTGCCGTGGCTTCCCTCGCCCAGCGCGACCGGATCTCCTTCATGGCCGCCGCCCGCCGCGCCGAGGAAGCGCCCGGGATGGCGACCCGGTCCGTCAACGCCGTGCTCGGCTTCGTGAAACTGCTCGACGACCTTGCCGAGGTGGCCAGCGGCTCCGGCGCGGCCGCGGCGCTCGAGGCCGTGCTGGAACAGACCGGCTACCTCGCCGGGCTGCGCGCGAGCACCGACCCGCAAGACGAGTCGCGGGTGGAGAACCTGGCCGAGCTCGTCGCCGTCGTACGCGAATACGAACGGGACAACCCGGAAGGATCGCTGGGCGCGTTCCTGGAACAGGTCTCCCTGGTGGCCGACGCCGACCAGATCCCGGACGCTCCGGGAGCCGACATCGACGCCGCCGTCGCCGAAGCCAAGCGGCTCGGCGTCGTCACCCTGATGACCCTGCACACGGCCAAGGGCCTGGAATTCCCGGTGGTGTTCCTGACCGGCATGGAGCACGGGCTTTTCCCGCACCAGCGCTCCGCCACCGACCCGAAGGAACTCGCGGAGGAACGCCGGCTGGCCTACGTCGGCCTGACCCGGGCCCGGAAGCGCCTGTACCTGACACGTTCCGAGGTGCGCAGTATGTGGGGCCAAAGCCAGTACAACCCCGCGAGCCAGTTCATCGAGGAGATCCCCGCCGAACTCGTGGAATGGAAGCGAGAAGGCTCCAGCCGGCAGACCGGCGGCTGGGGGAGCGGTGCCTCCATCGGTTCCAGCCGCTACGGCGGATCGTTCTGGGGTGCCGGCACCGCCCGCGGCGCGGAGGCCGGGCCCTCCGCAGGCTTCAACGCCGACGTCCCGGCCGCCATCGCCAGGAACCGGGTGCAGCCGCAGAAGGAGATCGTTGCCGTGAGCGTAGGGGACAAGGTCAACCACACCAGCTTCGGCAACGGCACTGTCCTGGCCGTCGAAGGCGCCGGCGACAAGACAGTGGCAAAGGTGAAGTTCGACATTGGAGAGAAGCGGCTCCTGCTGCGCTACGCCCCGCTGACCAAAATCGAAGCGTAACCGAAAGACGCGGCCTGCGCCCCGTCGCGACGGAGACGCGGCCTGCGCCCCGCCGCAACGGCGGTGCCGCCTGCGGAAAGGCTCCCGGAGGCACCGTACTCGTCCACCGACGGGAGCGTTACGGGATCAATCCCGGACACCGGAACCAGGCCCCGAGACGCCCTCGATGGCCCCAAAAACCCCGTAATCTAGCGGTTTTTCTACGCCCCATAGAATAGTGTCCTTACTCACATAACCGGTACTCTGGAACGGGCTCCTCGAAAGAAAGGACTAGAGTTCGAGAGAGGAGCATTGCGCCGTGTGGCTCGTTTCCAAGCCTGTCGCAGGGTGCGTTTATTCCGCAGCCCGGTAACCGCGAGAACGTGGGGTCCGGCTGTACAGAAACTACTTCGACGTAGAAGGACACTAACCCGTGGACCTGTTTGAATATCAGGCGCGCGATATGTTCGAGGCGCACGGTGTACCCGTGCTTGCTGGCATCGTGGC
>JAODMA010000032.1 GCA_025464545.1 Arthrobacter sp.
GAGGAATACGCGCTGGAACTGGAGCTTCCTACTCCGGCATGATCAAGGTGCGGAGGTCCAGCTGGCGCAGCACGCGGTCCGCGACTTCGGGATCCATGCCCGGCTCGCTGCGGGCCGCCACGACTTCCTGCCGGGCGGCATCCAGGGCGATGGTCTGCACGGCGATCGCCAGCTCGCGCCCGCGCGTCCGCATTTCGCCCACGCTTTCGTTGCGGAGGCTGCCGTCGAGCAGTTCGGCGTGCAGGCGGGTCATTTTTTCCTTGACCAGGGCCACCTTTTCCGGCGGCAGCTCCTTCATCAACTCGTTGTCCTTCAGCGCTGCTATCGCCGCCTGCTGCGCGCGCCGGGCCAGCACGCGTGCGGCGTCGCGTTCCTCCGCGCCGTCCTCGGACGCTTTCAGGACCCGCATGAGCCACGGCAGCGTGAGCCCGGGCAGGACCAGGGTGGCCAGCAGCACGGCG
The DNA here is from genome assembly GCA_025464545.1 of Arthrobacter sp. GTDB lineage: Bacteria > Actinomycetota > Actinomycetes > Actinomycetales > Micrococcaceae > Arthrobacter. Next base: position 462 of record JAODMA010000032.1, read on the forward strand.
CAGGCAATCACCAGCAGCTGGCTGCGGGCCGGGAACGGGGTGCCGTCGGCCAGCGTGAGCGGGAGTGCCAGAGCCAGGGCCAGGGTGGCCAGGCCCCGCATCCCGCACCAGGTGAGGATCAGGACCTCCTTGGCCGACGTGGGACGCAGCACGTCCTTACGGCTCCGGGCCAGCCCGGACATCATGGCGAGCCAGAGGAACCGGACCGCGAACACCAGCACGCACACCACGGCGGCGGTGCCGATCATGCCCATAATGCCCGCGCCTTCCTCCCGGATGACCTGGCGGACTTCCAGCCCCACCAGGCCGAAGGCCAAGCCGGTGACCAGCAGCTCCACCACATCCCAGAAGGCCGTCCGGGTGACCCGTTCGGCGGCATCCTGCGGCCGGGAGTGGCGCTGCATTTCCAGGGCGGTGACCACGACGGCGATCACGCCGGAGGCGTGCACCTCTTCGGCCAGGATGTAGGCGGCGAACGGCACCACGAGGGTGATGGCGCTGCGGGCCACCATGGACTGCACCAGCCGTGTGATTGCGTTGGTGAGCCAGCCCATGCCGATGCCCACGGCGACGGCCATCGCGGCGCCGAGCGCGAACTGCAGCACGACGTCGGGGGCGATCTTCGTGCCGGAGACGGTCGCGGCCACTGCGGCCTGGAAGATAACGATGGCGGCGGCATCGTTGAAGAGGCCTTCGCTTTGCAGAACGGTGATGAGCCGGCGCGGCATATGGACCCGGCCGGCGATGGATTCCACGGCCACCGGGTCAGGCGGGGCAACCATGGCGCCAAGGGCGATCGCCGCCGGAATCCCGATGCTCGGGATCATGAGCCAGGCGGCACCGGCGACGACAACTGTCGAGACGACCACCAGGGCGACGGCGAGCATCAGCAGGGTGCGCCAGCGGACCCTGAAAACCGCCCAGGAGCTGCGCTGCGCGGTTGCGAACAGCAAAGGCGGGAGGAAGATGGGCAGGATCAGCTCCGGCGAGATCTCCATCTCCGGAAATCCGGGGATGAAGGTCAGCGAGGCGGCCAGGATCAGCATCAGGACCGGGTAGGGCAGCCTCAGCCTGTCCCCCACGCCGACTGCCACCACCGTGGCCAGCAGCAGTCCGATGATGAGTGCCAACTGGTCCATATGCCCGCTTTCCCCGGTGTAATCGGGGCCGCCATCCGCTCAGGATGCGTCGGCCGCCCCCACCACTTTATCGGGGTCCCTGGCGGAAGCCGGGCTAGGCCACAGCCTCCAGGGCTGCCGCGATGGGCAGGTTGCCGTCGCGGAACTCGATGGTCCGGCTGATCGCGGCAGGCAGCCCCAGCACCGCCGCTGCAACGAGGGCAACGTTGGCGCGGGCGGTGTGGGTGCCCTGCCAGCTGCCGTCCGGGTTGACGTCGATGAGACCGGTGCCCGGCCCATCGGTGAGCGCGCCGGGGCCGAGGATGGTCCAGTCCAGGCTGGTGCCGCGCAGGTAGGAGTCAGCGGCGGCTTTGGCCTCCGCGTAGTGGAAGAAGGGGTTGTCCTCGGGGACTCCGTGGTCCGGTCCAGCCCCGAGGTAGGACACCATGACGTAGCGTCCGACACCGGACTGTGCGGCCGCGTCCATCGAACGGATTGCGGCGTCCCGGTCCACGGCGTAGGTGCGCTCAGGGTTTCCGCCGCCGGCTCCGGCGGACCAAACGACGGCGTCCTGGTCCCGCAGCGCCTCGGTGATTTCCGCTGTCGTCGAATTCTCCACATCCAGGACGACGGGCGTGGCACCGGTGGCCGCGACGGCGGGCGCGTGATCCGGGTTGCGGACGAAGGACGTGACGTCCTGCCCGTCCGCCGCGAGGATCCTGGACAATTCCCTGGCCACTTTTCCGTGGCCGCCTATGATTGCGATTCGTGTCATGGACCCATTCTGCCCGGTCTCAACTGATCCTGATCGTGGAGGCGACGCTGTGGTATGTCCGCGGGATGGCCATCGAGGCCGGCGTGGTCCTGCACCGAGTGCCCGGGCACAAGGACCCTCTGCCGCCCGAACGCAGAAAACCCCCGGAATCACAAGGATTCCGGGGGTCTTATCTGGTAGCGGCGGGGAGGCTCGATCTCCCGACCTCACGATTATGAGTCGTGCGCTCTAACCAACTGAGCTACGCCGCCATAAATGAGGAAAACCTGCGCTAAGCCGGTCAAAACCGCCTCGACACAGGCCCTCATTCAGAGCCCCCCACCGGAATCGATCCGGTGACCTCGTTCTTACCAAGAACGCGCTCTACCACTGAGCTAGGGGGGCAACGAGTAAATACTCTACCGGAAGATTTCGCCACCAACAAATCGGCAT
>JAODMA010000089.1 GCA_025464545.1 Arthrobacter sp.
CCGGCGCCGTCCCGGTGGATGGCCGGATTCTGGTGCGAAAATTGATCGCCAGCGGCCTGCGGATCCCGGCCCGACGGCGCAACGGCTCACTGAAGCTCCCGTTGCTGACCCGCTGGAACGAGGTGCTCCCAGGCCACGACGCGCTTTTCCTGGACCTCCTGGACCGCTGGGGTGAGGAGCACCGCCGTTATCACGGCCGCACCCACCTCCTCGCCGTGCTGGAGGCGCTCGACCTGCTGTCGGAGCCGGGCCGTCCGCCCCGCGCCGTCGTGCTGTCTGCGTGGTTCCATGATGCCGTCTACCGCGGCATTGCCGGCCAGGACGAAGAGGAGTCAGCGCGCCTGGCGGAGGACCGGCTCAGACACGCGGGGCTGCCCGCCGCCGAGGTGGACGAGGTTGCCCGGCTGGTGCGGCTGACGGCAGACCACCGCGCGGAGCCCGGGGACGACGCCGGAGCCCTGCTCAGCGACGCGGACCTGTCTGTGCTCGGCGGGGAACCGGCCGCCTACGCCCGTTATCTGGCCGACGTCCGGCAGGACTTTGCCCACATAGGTGACCAGGACTTCGCGGCGGGCCGCGCCGCCGTCGTCCGCGGGCTGCTGGACCTCGACCCGCTCTTCCACACGGGCCGCGCCCGCGAGCTCTGGCTGGAGGCGGCCCACCGGAACTTGCGCGGGGAGCTCGCCTGAGCGGAAGACCTCCCGTCACTCCCTCGGGCGGAGATACTCGGCCAGCCGGTCGAACGATTCACGCCAGCCCACGCCGCTGCCGTCCCGGTTGTCCAGAGTGTCGAAGGGGCCCTGCGTGAACGTCATCCGGGTGCCGCCGTCGATCTCTTCCAATTGGAAGGTGACCTCGGTTTCGAAGCCGCGGGTGCCGTCCGGTTTGTCCCACGCGTGGGTGAAGACCAACAGGTTCGGCGGTTCGATGTCCGTGTGGACGCCGCTCCACCAGTGCTCCTGCCCGGTGTTGCTCTGGATCATGCAGGCGCGGTAGAAGCCGCCGATTTCCAGATCAGCGTCGATGCTCTCACGCGGGGTGTGGAAGCCACGCGGTCCCCACCAGGCCGGAGCCTGATCCGGATCCGTCAAGGCCGACCACACTTTACTGATCGGAACCTGGAATTCGCGGGTGATGACGAGCATGAGCTCACCCGTCAGCACCCCCGGATGCGGTCCCTGTTGCGCAGAGCTTGCGGCATCAGCGCCGACATGTTCAGACATTGCGCTCTTCCTCCTTATGGGTTTAGCGGTAGTCCCTGCTGTACGCGGTTACGAAGGGCCTGTCACTCGGGACGATCTGTTTGCCCAGTGGCATCAAGGACACCGGGATGAGCTTGAGGTTCGCGATGGCCAACGGGATACCGATGATGGTGATGGCCATGGCGAAGGCCGTGACCACATGCCCGATCGCAATCCAGATCCCTGCCACGAGCAGCCAGACCACATTGCCGAGCAACGAGAACACGCCGGTGCCGCCAGGCCGGTCCACCACCGTGCGGCCGAACGGCCAGAGTGCGTAGGAGGCGATCCGGAAGGAGGCAAGCCCCCAGGGAATCGTGATGATGAGCAGGCAGCAGACGATCCCGGCCACGAAATACCCGATCGCGAGCCAGAGCCCGCCAAAGAGCAGCCAGATGATGTTCAGCAATGTCTTCATGCCTCCATTCTCTCCTGCCCGGGGCCGATCCCGCCTAGGGGTCTGCCCTGAACAGTCCCTGAATTGCTTCCCGGGACACCTGCTGCGTCCGGCGGCTTTGCGAACTCACCGATCGGAACAATACTTGGAGCATGCCTGCACTCCTGAAGCTTGCCCTGATCATCGCCCTCGTCCTGCTGGTGGTGGGATTTGTTGTGGAGGCAGTACAGTTCCTGCTCTACGTGGGCCTCCTGGTCCTGGCAGGTACCGGCGTCTTGTTCTTCCTGCGCCGTTCGCGCTCGCTGCGCTGACGCCGTTCGCTGACGGAATTCGCGGTGAAGTGGTGAACAACCTGGCTGACATCCTCGGCCCCATCCTTGAGGTCATGACGTGGGTGGGGTTCGTTGTGGGCCTGCCGCTCCTTGTCTGGGGCTGGATCTCGCTGCGGCGCCGGTGTGAGTGGGCCGCGACCACGGGCAAGGTGATCAGCGCCGGAGGCTTTACCGGTTACCGCTGGACGGACCGCGACGACGCCGACCACCGCTCCCTTCTGCCCGCGGCCGAGGCCCAGGGGCTGGTGGTCGGGGCCGACGTCGTCCTCTTTTATGACGTGTGCCACCCGTCCCGCTGGGGGCTGGCGCCACCCAAACGGGACCACGCGGCTTGGATCGTGGGCGGGATTTTCACGGCGGTCGGCGCCCTCGCCACAGTCGGGGGCGTGGTCCTGCTGCTGTTCTGACCGGACTGCCGGCTAGGCCTGCTTCACCATGGCCGCCTCGACGTTGATCTTTACCTTGTCGCTGACCAGCAGCCCGCCGGCCTCGAGCGGGGCATTCCAAGTCAGGCCGAACTCCTTACGGCTGATTTCCGCCTCAGCACTGAAGCCTGCGCGAGTGGCGCCGTAAGGATCCACCGCAACGCCGGTGTACTCGACCTCGAGGTCCACGGGTTTGGTGATGCCGCGGATGGTAAGGTCGCCGGACAGGACATAGTCCTCGCCGTCGCCCCGGATGGACGTGGCCCGGAACGTCATCTCCGGATAATTCTCGACGTCGAAAAAGTCAGTGCCGCGGACATGGGCGTCCCGATTGGCGTCGCCGGAATCAAAGCTGCCTGTCTTGACGCTCGCGTGCAGGCTGGAGTCCGCGAGAGAGTGCCCCACACGGGCCTCGGCAGAGGCCTCGTTGAAGCGGCCACGGACCTTGCTTATGCCGGCATGGCGGACGCTGAAGCCGATTTCGCTGTGGGACATGTCCAGCGTCCAGACGCCGGAGGTCAATCCTTCTGGCAGAGTCACAACGGGTCTCCTTCGAGAGGGTGGCGGATCGGACCCGCCGGTCATCGGGGTACTCCCCTAATGAGCATGCTAACGACGTGGCTGGTCCCCGGCTAGGGACACCGGACCGCTGGACGCCAGAAGTCCCGGTCCCCATTGACGATGGGGCTCCTCGTGGCCGCCTGCCAGCCCGAGCCCCAGGAACCCCCGCGGCCGTCCCCCTCGGATTCATCCGCGCCATCCCCTTCGCAGCCCTTCCCGGGCGACACCGTGCACTTCACCGCCCAAGGGGACATCGGGGTCGGCTCCGGGGCGCAGAAGGTGCTCGATGTCATCGCGGACCTTAAGCCGCAGCTGAATCTGGCCCTCGGTGACTTCACCTACGAGGCCGGGATCGATCAGCGCCCGGGATGCAGGGCGAACATGGGACGCAATGGTATGCAGACGTCCCGGAGAATGATCCCGTTGTCCGTTTCGTGATGGTGTCCCCCGGGATCGACTGCCGCGACGGGCCGCTCGACTACTCAAGGGGCAGCGAGCGGTGGCGCTGGACCGCTGATGCCATTGCTGCAGCAAAGCCGCAAGGGATTCCTCGGCCCGTCGTCGGGATGCATGTCCCGTGCTTCAGCGTGGGCCGGTATGACTGCCAGGCCGGGGAGGAATTCACCAACATGCTGGTCGAGAAGAAAGTCGACTTGGTGCTGAGCGGCCACGATCATGTCTATCAGCGGAGCCACCAACTGGGTCCTGGTTCCCGCTGCCCGGGCCTCAAAGCGGCCACCTTCTCCAATGGCTGCCTGGCCGACTCCGACAGCAGCATGGTCCAGGGTGACGGGACCGTGTTTGCGACCATCGGCACCGGCGGTGTCGGGCTGTATGACGTCAACAGTGAAGACTC
>JAODMA010000121.1 GCA_025464545.1 Arthrobacter sp.
CCGAAGGCGCCAGCGCCATAGTCCACCGGAGCACGGACTTCGCTCCGGCCATGTCCGAGTCCCAAGGTGTCCACATCGCATCCCTCTCCGCCAACGGACTCGTTGAACACGTTGTGGACGAACGCCCCGACGCCGCCCTTGAGGCGAAGGCGTTCTGCCAGCGCATGGGACAGGCCATCGAATACGAACTCGCCACCAGCGATGAACTGAAGATCACGCGTTCACTTCCGCGAGGAGGGCCAGCCTGCGCGGTTCCCGGTCGTCAACAACTCCTGGATGTGCCATGACGCGGCTCGGAGCAGGTGGGAGGATGGGCGCATGGAACTGCACATCACTGGCGACCCCGCCGCCGACCAACTGCTCAGCAATGACGCGTTCGCACTCCTAATCGGCATGCTGCTTGACCAGCAGGTGACCATGGAGTCTGCGTTTGCCGGACCCGAAAAGATCCGGACGCGCATCGGGTCGATGTCCCCGGCCGCAATCGCAGCATATGACCCGGCAGGCTTCGTTGAGATCTTCAAGGAGCGTCCGTCCATCCACCGCTTCCCTACCTCCATGGCCAGCCGCGTCCAGGACCTCGCCGAGACCGTGCAACGCGATTGGAATGGGGACGCAGCTGCCATCTGGAACCAGGACGACCCTGACGGCCAGGAAGTGCTGCGCAGGTTGAAGGGGTTGCCCGGCTTTGGAGAGCAAAAGGCGAAGATCTTCCTCGCACTGCTCGGCAAGCAGTCCGGACTCCAGGCACCTGGCTGGCGGGAGGCTGCTGACCCCTATGGCCAGGACAGTGCATTTCTTTCGGTCGCCGACATCGTGGACCCCGATTCGCTAAGAAAAGTGCGCGCCACCAAGCAGGCTGCCAAGGCCGCCATCAAAGCCGCGAAGGCGTCCGAGCGCTGATATGAATGGCATGAGCCATTCGTTTCCGGTCGGTTCGCCGATCTGTTGCGCGGACCCGGGGAATAAACCTCGGACGGTGCACCCCCGCTAAGACTCCCGCCCTCGTGGCCGACCAGATCGATCTCCACGAATCCGGGAGTCACTGCAAAACAAGGGGAGCTCACCATTGGTTGCCGAAGTCCCGAACTTCCGGCCATAGGCGTCGAACCCGGTTCGTTGTAGTGAGCCTTCATCCGGTTATGGTCGTTTATAGTGCTCGGCCAGCTCCGCCAGTCCGTCGTCAAGCGAAACAGCGGGCGTCCAGTCGAGGAGTTCCCGGGTCTCGCGCTGGTCGTACCAGTGGGCGGTGGAGAGCTGTTCAGCAAGGAATCTGGTCATCGGGGGCTCCTCTTTCCGCCCGGCCCAGGTCCAGAGCTTCTCCACCACCGCTCCGGCCGCCCGTGCCACCCCGCCCGGCACAGTCCACGATGGCGCGGGGACGCCCCCCGCAGCGCAGATCCCCGCCAGCAGTTCGCCGACTGGGCGGGGTTCGCCATTGCTTACCACCAGGGCCCTGCCATGGACGTGGTCCATGCGGAACAGCGCGGCAACAATGGCTGCGGCGGCGTTGTCCACATAGGTGGTGTCAATCAGTGCCGCACCGGCGTCGAGTAGCGGCAGGCGGCCAGTGCCGGCGCGTGCCAGGACCCGTTCCACCAGTTGGGTGTCTCCGGGGCCCCAGACGATGTGGGGGCGCACTACGGCGACCCGGAACTCTGAAGCGTCAGCCGCCAGGGCCAGCAACTCCGCCTCGGCCTTGGTGCGGGAGTAGTCGCCGTGCGCATGGTCCGGGTCAGCGGGCTCCGCGCCCAGGCCCGCGATGGCGGCACCGGAGTTGGCCACGGACGGGGAGGAGACGAACACCACGTCCCGTACGCCGGCTGCACGGGCCAAGTGCAGCAGACGGCGGGTCCCTTCGACGTTCACCTCGTCGAACTCCGCGGCACGGCCTGTGAAGGAAACTTTCGCGGCCAGGTGGATGATTCCTTCCGCGCCCTGCACTGCCTCCCGAAGCACGGCAATGTCCGTGAGGGACCCGCGGAAGTCAATGGCGCCGTCGACTCCTGATGGACGTCGCTGGAACGTCGCCACGTCATGCCCCTGACGCACCAGCAGCCGGGCTACTTCGCCCCCGAGCAGCCCGCTCGCGCCGGTAACGAGGACCCTCACGGCTCTCCCGGACGGCCGCCGGCCAGCACGCGTGAAGCCCAGTGGGACAGACGGGTCCTGTCGATCTTGGCGTTGTGCCGGATGTCGGTGGGCTGTGCGGGGACCACGAGCACAGCGGAGACTTTGACGCCAGCTTCAAGGGCTGCCCCGCGGACAAGCCCTGCAAGCTGCGGTGCAGCAGGGCCGGCTTTGCGGGCAGGAAGTGTGGTCTCGACGACGGCGACGACGGCCTTCGTCCCTGCCGGTCCGACCCCAGTGATGGCGGCCAGCCGGACGCAGTCCAGGCGTTCGATGGCCTGTTCGGCACCCACGGGCGTCACCACGGCACCGGGCGCCGTCACGACGTGGGCGAGCCGTCCCTCCACCCAGAGCCGGCCGGCGGCATCGAAGTGCCCCACGTCGCCGGTGCGGTGCCATCCCGGCACACTGGCGCTTTCCCGCTGGATCAGCCAGAGCCTGTCGTAAGCTTCCTTGACGTGCGGGGCGCTGACCAGGATCTCCCCAGTTACGCCCACCTCGGTCACGGGATGGGAGCCGGGTGCGGTACCATCTGCCGCCAGCGGGATGATGGCCACGCGGGCGCCATGCACTGGCCTCCCCACGCACACGCCATTGCCTGCTCCCGCCATGGTGCCGGCAGCAGCTTCGGCATCGGCGGCCTGGATTTGTTCGAGGCTGATGTCGGTGACCGGCAGCGCCTCAGTCATCCCGTACGGAGTATGCAGCGAGGCGCGAGGCAGTAGCCGCTGCACCTCGGTCAGGAGCGGTTCCGGGACGGGCGCACCGGCAGACAGAAGCAACTCGACACCTTCCAGTGCTTTATGCCCTGCCGCACTCACGCCATCCCGGGTGGCGATGACGTTGCGCAACGCCGCCGGCGAGGCGAAGACCACCGTAGCGTCGATGGCCGCGACGGCGTCAGCCAGTGCGCGGGCCGTCAACGTGCGGGGCGCAGTGACGTCCATGACCGGCGTTACCGAAACCGCTCCGAGCGCGGGACCCAGCAGGGCGAATGGAGCGAAGCCCGCCACCAGTCGGGCGCCGGAACGGATGCCGAACGTTTCGGCCACAGTGTCCCGCATCGCGGCGAGTTGCCGGTGCGTGTAGAGCACGCCTTTTGCGGGGCCGGTTGAGCCTGAGGTGAAGAGGACGGCCGCTGGGGCAGCCGGGTCCACAGTGCCGGTTGGCAACTCCGAACCACGTCCGGCACCGGGCCGAGCCAGGGCTGCGAGAGAGGTTTCAACGTTCAAAAGTCGACGGCGGGCCGGCGGGAGGTCCTGCACGCTGATCCGCCGCCCCGGCCAGCCGAGCACGGAGGCAGCCGCCAGTGCTTTATCGATTCCGATGAGGAAATCTGGAGTGGCGGCCTTCACAGCGCGGCTCAATCCCTTGGTTCCCAGTCCGGCGTCGGCCACCACCACCACCGCGCCCAACCGCAGGCAAGCGTAAAGGGCTATAGTCAGGTCCACTCCGGGCGGAACCATCAGGCTCACCCGGCTGCCGCTCCCCACTCCGGCTTCGCGCAGTCCCGCAGAGAGGTCCAAAATCTTCCGGTCCAGCTGTTGCCAGCTGAGCGAGCGGGCCGCCATGCCGTCCGCCGCCATTTCCGCGACGGCGGTACCTCTTCCCTCCGGCCCAGCCGCCTGCTCACTGAGCAGCTCCCACAGGGGCCGGAACGGAACCGGATCCGGCTCGGCCGGATCCTCTGGCAGATGGCCACCTGCTGTTGTGGCTTCCTCTTCCGGACAGTTGCTTCCGTCGACACCCTCCTGCATGGCAAGCCAGTCGAAAATCGGCGCGGCAATGTTCCGGTCCTCCGCCACGAGGTGTCCTGCGCCTTCAAAGCGGTGCACCTTCGCGTGCGGAAGCCGGCTGATGAGATCCTTGAGGTAGCGGTCCGAAAAGATGGGGTCCCGTGGGCCCCAAAGCATCAGGGCCGGGACCTTCAAATCCCGTAGCCCCTCCGCCACACCCCGGAGTGCCGGAAAACTGGGATGGGAGGCGTCCACTGGAATATCGGCCACAAAATTCCCCACGCCGGCCCGGCGGGAGCCGCCGCGGTACGGGGCCATGTAAGCCATTTTGATTTCGGCAGGCAGCGGCGGGCTGGCCAGCGAATGTGTCACCCGCAGGAAAACGTCCGACGTCGTCGTTCCCCACTTGTGCACGACCGGCTGCAAGGCAAGCCGCAAAGCCGGCGGGATTCCCGAATCGGGGGGCTGGTGAACAGCCGTGTTAGTCAAAACCACCCCGGTGACGTGCTGCGGGTGCGCCAAGGCCCAGCCCAGGCTGATCGCGCCGCCCCAGTCATGGCCGACCGTGACGACCGGCCCCTGCAGGCCCAGTGCTTCGGTAAGGTCGCCCAGGTCGTTAATCCGGTCCGCCAGGCGCCGGAATGTGCCGGTGCGCTCCGAATAGCCCATGTCCAGTTGGTCCACCGCCACAACGCGCCACGGATGTGCCGGATCGGATCCAGCTGCCAGCAGTGTCCGCCACAGATATGACCAGGTTGGGTTTCCATGCACGCACAGCAGGGTACCGGCCGGCACCAGGCCGCGGCGGGAGAGCTCGGCACCGTTGTCCAACAGGTGCCAGCGGCGCACTGTGCCTGGCGCATCGGCGGCCGACGTGGACGCCACATCAGTTTCGCGTGACCACACGGGGTCGATACCGGGCCAGTCGGCGGTTACCAAACGATTTCCATCATGGCGGTGTTCAGCCCGGAACCGACCCCCATGCACAGCACGCGGTCCCCGGTTTCGAGGGATTGCGCTTCGGCAGCGAGGGTCATTGGGAGGGATGCAGGGCCTACATTGCCCCAGTGAGGGAACGTGATCGGCACCTTGGCCGGGTCCAGGCCGATGGCTGCGATGATGGCCTGCGTATAGGCATTGCTCACCTGGTGCGTGACGTAGCGGTCCATCGAGGTCCAGTCCCACTCCGGATGGGCCTCGTGCCAGGCATCGACCACGAGCTGGAGGCCGCCGTCGAGCAGGCCACTGGTGTCGGTGGACATCCCGTCAATGCCTCCTACACATAATTCATGGTGTTCGGTGCCGGCGCGCATCACGCCGCCGACTATCCGGTGGGCGCCGGGGTGCTGGTCCGCGGGGCCCAGGACGGCTGCAGCGGCTCCGGAGCCCAGGGTAAGCGTGGCGAACTCCCGGTTAAAGTCCTCGCGGGTCGTTTCGGGCCGCTGCAGCCGGGCCAACGTGGCCTCTTGCGTGGCCTGGGCATCCTCAGCGTTGACGATCACCGCGTACTTGATCTGGCCTGAGTCAATCATGCTGGCAGCCAGGGTCAAACCGTTCACGAATCCGAGGCAGGCATTGGCCAGGTCGAAGTTCATGGCCGACGACGGCAGGCCCAGTTTGTGGTGGATCTTCACCGCGACGGACGGTTCTAGGTTGCGCCGCGTAACCGACGTGTTGATCAGCAGGCCAATCTCGGACGCTTCGACGCCGGCCTCGGCCAGGGCCTTCGCGCCAGCGTCGACGGCAGCATCATCGAACGATGTCCCTGCGGCCCACCAGCGGCGGTGCGTGATGCCCGCTACGCGCTCAAGCAGCCGCGGCGGGACCTTCAGCCGCTGCAGGGTCGAAGCCAACCTGCGGTCGAAATCCATGGAACTCACGATCCTCGGAGCCTCGACACTGCTCACCGAGAGCAATGCAGTGTTGTTATGCCGGAAGGTTGCATTCCCTGCCAATTAAAGCCCCTGTTCGTTTCCGTCCTGCATTCATGCGGTGACTGTACCCATAAAGCGCAAGCCCAAGAGCTTAACTATGCTGGTTGGGGGACCGGATCTGCACATTTTTCCCGCCCGTTGAACATGTCAACGTGATTCAGAACCACTAAGTCGGTCTGAGCCAGGGCCACCCTGTAGGAGCGTGAACAGCCGACGCCTGAACAGCTTGCCGTGCTCTGTGGCCGCTTGGTTGTCCGGTATCTTCCAAGTGAACCGATCAGATATTCGAATACCAGGTGTGTCGTGGGCGTTGTTGTTGGTCCCCG
>JAODMA010000124.1 GCA_025464545.1 Arthrobacter sp.
GTCGACCTCATTGTCACCGGGGTGGGCCCCGGTCCCTTCACTGGGCTGCGCTCCGGCATTGTCACCGCCCGCACCCTGGCCTTCGCCTGGGGCAAGCCGTTGTACGGGCTGATGAGCCTGGACGCCGTCGCCCTGGAAGTGGCCGAGTCCGTTGACGCGGCGCCGGAGTTCATCGTTGCCACCGACGCGCGGCGCAAAGAAGTCTATTGGGCCCGATACGCCCTGGCCGCCGGGCAGCTCCCCGAGCTGCTCGACGGGCCGCACGTCGGGTACGCGGCGGACCTGCCGGACCTCCCCGTCTACGGTGCCGGCGCCGGGATCTACGCCGACGTCGTCAAGGCCGTCGACGGCTTCAGCTCGCGCCAGCCCGAGGCGCTCTCGTTGGGACAGTTTGCGCTGGCCCGGCTGGCGGCGGGGGAGCAACTGCTGGACTCGACCCCGCTCTACTTGCGCGAGTCCGACGCTCAGGTTCCCGGCCCGCGGAAGCGCGCGCTGTGACCGGCCGGGACGCGCGGGCCCTGGCCGGCGGGATGGCGCTGCGGGACATGACCGCCGCGGACATCCCGGCCGTGCACGACCTTGAGCGCCGGCTTTTCCCGGTGGACGCGTGGCCGTTGCAGATGTTCCTTGACGAGCTGGCCCAGGCGGAAACGCGCCGCTATCTGGTCGCCGAGCACGCCGGACGCATCGTGGGATACGCGGGGCTCATGTGCATTGAACCAATCGCGGACGTGCAGACCATCGCCGTCGTACCGGAGCAGGAGGGTAAGGGCATCGGCTCGGCGCTGCTGAGCGAACTCATCCGGGAAAGCCGGCTTCGTCACGCCGAGGACGTGCTGCTGGAAGTCAGGGCGGACAACCCGCGGGCCCAGCAGCTGTACCTCCGCTTCGGCTTCGTACAAATCCACGTCCGCCCCCGGTACTACCGCGACGGCGTCGACGCCCTGATCATGCGTCTCCGGCTGGAGCCCGGCTCCGATCACAGCCCGCACACCACCCAGCCACGGGAAGCAGACCGCCCATGAACCGCACCCAGCCTCTTGTGCTCGGCATCGAGTCCTCGTGTGACGAGACCGGTGTCGGGATCGTCCGCGGGACCCGGCTGCTGACCAACACGGTCGCCTCCTCCATGGAGGAACATGTCCGTTTCGGCGGCGTCATCCCCGAGATCGCCTCCCGTGCCCACCTGGACGCCTTCGTGCCGACCCTCCGCGAATCCCTCGCGGAGGCCGGCGTGACGCTGCAGGAGATCGACGCCATCGCCGTCACGTCCGGTCCCGGACTCGCGGGGGCCCTGATGGTCGGCGTGTGCGCCGCGAAGGCGCTCGCCGTCGCCACCGGCAAGCCGTTGTACGCAATCAACCACCTCGTAGCGCACGTCGGTGTCGGCCTGCTCGAAGCCGACCAGGGCAGCCCGCAGCCCTTCCCGCACAACGCCTTGCCGGCCAACCTCGGCGCGCTGCTGGTCTCCGGGGGCCACACCGAAATCCTGCGGATCCGCAGCATCACCGACGACGTCGAACTGCTCGGATCCACAATCGACGATGCCGCCGGCGAAGCGTACGACAAGGTCGCGCGGCTGCTGGGGCTGGGGTATCCCGGCGGTCCCGCCATCGACCGGCTGGCGCGCACCGGCAATGCCAAAGCAATCCGCTTCCCGCGCGGGCTCACCCAGCCCAAGTACATGGGAACGGCCGAGGAACCAGGACCGCACCGCTACGACTGGTCCTTCAGCGGGCTCAAGACCGCCGTCGCCCGGTGCGTGGAGCAGTTCGAAGCGCGCGGCGAGACGGTGCCGGTCGCCGACATCGCCGCGGCTTTCCAGGAAGCCGTAGTGGACGTGATCACTGCCAAGGCGGTGCTGGCCTGCCGCTAGAACGGCATCACCGAGTTGTTACTCGGTGGCGGCGTGGCCGCGAACTCCCGGCTGCGCCAACTCACCGAACAGCGCTGCAGCGCGGCCGGGATCCGGCTGACGGTCCCGCCGCTTTCGCTCTGCACGGACAACGGCGCGATGGTCGCTGCCCTCGGCGCGCAGCTGGTGATGGCCGGGATCGAACCGAGCGGGATCAGCTTCGCGCCGGATTCGTCCATGCCGGTCACCAGCGTTTCCGCCTGAACCCGGCGCCCGGCGGGGCCGGCCCGCTGCGGGCAGGCTTCGAACCCCGCGCCCGTTCCGGAGGCCGGGACTAGGCCTCGGGGCCCTTGCGCATCTGCTCGACCGAGTCCAGGACGACGGCGCGCAGGTCGCCGCCGTGCTCCGCGGCAACCCGGCGCTGCCGCTGGTAGCCGGCGCCGCGCTCGATGATCTTCAGGACGTCCGTCAGTTCGGCGCTGCAGCCGAGTTTCGCCGCGACCGGCCCCAGCCGCTGGACCGTTTCGCGGATGTGCTCGGTGACGAGCTGTTCGTTGCCGGCGGCGTCCAGGATGATGATCGCTTCGAGGCCGTAGCGCGCCGCCCGCCATTTGTTCTCCTGCACATGCCAAGGCGGCATGGTCGGGATGGTGCCGCCATTGTCCAGAGTCGTGGAGAACTCGTCGACGAGGCACTGCGTCAGGGCGGCAATGGCGCCGACTTCCTCCAAGGTGGCCAGGCCGTCGCAAATGCGCATCTCGATTGTCCCGAGGGCGGGGACGGGACGGATGTCCCAGCGGATCTCGGACAGGGTGTCGATCACGCCCGTGGTGAACATGTCCTGGACGTAGGATTCGTAATCCTCCCAGCTGGAAAACTGGAACGGGAGGCCGGCGGTGGGCAGTTGCTGGAACATCAGGGCACGGTGCGAGGCATAGCCGGTATCCTCGCCGCCCCAGAACGGGCTGGAGGCCGAGAGCGCCTGGAAGTGTGGGAAATAGTTCACCAGGCCGTCGAGGACAGGAAGGACCTTGTTCCGGCTGTCGAGTCCGACGTGAACGTGGACGCCGTAAATGACCATCTGGCGGCCCCACCATTGCGTGCGGTCAATGAGCTTCGCGTAGCGCTCCTTGTCCGTCACGGGCTGGAGTTGCGGCGGGCTGAAAGGGTGGCTGCCAGCGCAGAAGACCTCGACACCCATCGGATCGGTGACGTCCCGGACCGCCGCCAGGGAACTGCTCAGGTCGGCTTTCGCTTCCGCCACCGTGGTGCAGATCCCGGTGACCAGTTCCACGGTGTTCAGCAGCAGTTCCTGCTTGATGTGGGGGTGCTCGTCGTCCTCGTTGAGCTCGGGATGCGCGGCAGCAACCCCGCGGAGCACCTCATTGGCCACCGAGGCGAGTTCGCCGGTTTCCGCGTCGACTAGGGCGAGCTCCCATTCCACACCAAGAGTTGATTGCCTGGATGAAGCGAAGTCAATCTTCACGTGGTCCCTTCGCTGTTCTGCTGTCCGTTGCCGTGACCCCATCTGGCAGCCGAAATGGCAGGGCAATTAGCGGGGCAACGGTGGTCCAAGTCTAGTGCAGGGGTAGCATGGAGTCGGTGCCCAAGTTGCAGCGAAGACGTGAAAGATTTCACAAAATGACTACGCGTGTGGCAGTAATGGCGGCGATGCTGGGGCTGGCGCTCGGAACAGCCTCCTGTTCCGGGACTCCGAGGCCGGAGTCCTCGGTGCGCTTGCCATCCCCGGAGCAGCCGGCCGCCGCACCGTCCGCGCAGCCTCCGTTCACGACGCCCGCCGCCCCCGCGGACCCGCCTGGCATGGCCGGGACCCCTCAGGACCCTGGATCCCGGCCGTTGGGCTGGGGGCCGCAGCAGCAGGACGCGGACGCGGCGCGCCAGGCCGTCGACGGCATGAGCCTCGAGCAACAGGCAGGGCAGGTCCTGCTTCCCTTCTACCCCGGCCTCGACCACGAGACGCGCGCCGCGGACATCGAACG
This sequence comes from Arthrobacter sp., assembly GCA_025464545.1. Taxonomy (GTDB): domain Bacteria; phylum Actinomycetota; class Actinomycetes; order Actinomycetales; family Micrococcaceae; genus Arthrobacter. Next base: position 3,856 of record JAODMA010000124.1, read on the forward strand.
GCTTCATCTGGCCGGCGCCATCATTCTGGGCGACAACGTTCCGAAGACGTCCGGCGGGCAGGTGGACGCCGGTGCGATGAGCGTCGTCATCCACAGGCTCCAGTCCGCAGCCACGGCGGACGGGCGCAGCTGGCCCGGAGTAATTGGCGTGGACCAGGAAGGCGGCGTCGTGGCGCGGTTGCGTGCCCCGCTGACCGAGTGGCCCGCGCCGATGAGCTACGGCGCCGCGGGAAGCGGACCGCTGGCCACCGAGGCCGGCCGGGCCATGGGCTCCGAACTCTCTGCGCTGGGCTTTAACGTCGATTTCGCCCCCACGGCCGACGTCACCATGGGACCGTCGGACCCGGCCATCGGGGCACGGTCGATGTCCGGCAGCGCGGACACCGCCGCGGAACTCGGCGTCGCGTTCTCCCGGGGGTTGCTGGCTTCGGGGATGTTGCCCGCCGCCAAGCATTTCCCCGGTCACGGCTCCGTAAGCGTGGATTCGCACGAGGGACTGCCCGTCCAGCCGGCATCCCTTGACCAGCTCCGCGCCAGGGACCTGTTGCCGTTCCAGGCAGCAGTCGACGCCGGGCTGCCCATGGTCATGGCCGGCCACATCGCCGTGCCCGCACTCGAACCGGGGGTGCCCGCATCCGTGTCGAAAGCAGCCTACGCGGAGCTGCGCGGGATGGGGTTCCACGGTGTGGCCGCGACAGACGCTCTCAACATGGGAGCCGTCAAGGACCGCTTTCCGCACGGTTCCGCGGCGCCGCTGGCCCTTGCCGCGGGTGCTGATCTGCTGCTGATGCCGGCTGACGTAGGAGCCGCCCACGCCGCGATCATCAGCTCGGCCCGGAGCGGGGCGCTGGCACCGGAACGGCTTGCCGACGCGGCGCAACGGGTTGTCACGATGATGATCTGGCGAGGCCGGACCGGCGCGCCGGCGGGAAGTTCTCCGGGAAGCGGCGCGGAGATCTCGCGGAGGGTTTCCGCTGCGGCGATCACCGTGCTGGCGGGCCCCTGCAGCGGACCGATGGTGCCCCCGAGCGTGCGGGTCACCGGCGGCACGGCACAGGACCGCTCGAGGTTCGAGGCCGCGGCCCGCGGCGCCGGGATCAGCATCGGCCAGGGTCCCCTGGTGTCCTTGATCGGCTATGGCAGGCCGCCGGCAGATCCGGAGGCAGCAGGGGCGGAAGTCGCCGTGACCCTTGACGCGCCGTGGGCGCTGGCCGAGTCCGCTGCCCCGGCGAAGATTGCCCTGTATGGCCGGAGCCAAGGTGCCTTCGAGGCGCTGGCCGCTGTGCTCGCCGGGAAGGCCGCGGCGCCCGGAAAGCTTCCCGTCGCTGTCGGCACGCAGAACGCCGGGACCGGTTGCGGGTGACCCGCTGGACCGATCCGGGCGCGGCTGGCGTTTAATGGAGGCGTGCCCATTCTGAACAAAGACATGACCCTCTGCATCTCCCTCTCGGCCCGGCCGAGCAACAACGGGACGCGCTTCCACAACCATCTGTATGAACAGCTGGGGCTGAACTGGATTTACAAGGCCTTCGCACCCACAGATCTGGCCCAGGCAATCGCGGGGGTGCGGGGCCTGGGAATCCGCGGCTGCGCGGTGTCCATGCCGTACAAAGAGGATGTGATTGCCCTCGTGGACGTGATGGACCCGTCGGCCAAGGCGATTGATTCGGTCAATACCATCGTTAACGACGGCGGACGCCTCACGGCCTACAACACCGACTACACCGCAATTGAGCAGCTGCTGCGGAACAATGCCGTTCCTGCTGATTACTCGGTGTGGCTCCGGGGCTCCGGCGGTATGGCCAAAGCAACCGCGGCGGCGCTGCGGGACGCGGGCTTCACGGAGGTGACGGTGATTGCGCGTAATGAGGCGGCAGGACGGTCGCTGGCGGAGCTTTACGGATTCAAGTGGCTGGCCGAACTCCCGGAGGCCGCGGGTACCGGTGCCGGGACCGCGGAGATGCTGATTAACGTCACCCCGGTGGGGATGGCCGGCGGCCCGGACACCGATTCGCTGTCCTTCCCGCAAAGCGCAGTGGACGCCGCGAAGGTGGTGTTCGACGTCGTCGCGCTGCCGGCCGAAACGCCGCTCGTGAAGGCCGGCCGCGCCGCCGCAAAGACGGTGATCACCGGAGCCGAGGTGGCAACCATCCAGGCGCTGGAACAGTTCGTGCTGTACACCGGGATCCGGCCCAGCGACGAGCAGGTCCGTGCCGCCGAGGCCTTCATGCGGGCCCAGTAGCCTGTCCGCGACAAAACCAGTAGCCTGCCCGCGACAAAAAGGGGCCTAGACGGGCTCCACCGAGATTGCCACCCGTTCCGCTCCGATCCTGGTCAGGACCAGTGTGGCCGTCTTTTTGCTCTTTTGCTTCCCGGCGGGGAGGAGCTGCCTGCGCAGCTCCTCGGGCGTCACCGAGGTGCCGCGTTTCTTAATGTCCAGCACACCGATGCCGCCGTCCTTGACCCATGCCTTGAGCGCCTTGACGTTGTAGGGCATCACTTCCAGGATCCGGTACGCCCGGGCGAAAGGCGTGTCCACCAGTTCCGGAGCGCAGATGTAGGCGATGTGCTCGTCCACCAGGTGCCCGCCCAGCTGGAGCGCGACGTCGGCCACCAGCCCGGCGCGGATGACGGCGCCGTCGGGCTCATAGAGGTATCCCTCGACCGGACCCACCGGGGCCGCCGGGCCGCCGTCGAACTCCCCGGCGCTGGTCAGCTCAGCGGCGCCCTGGGGTCCGAGCAGGAGCGCGGCACGCCGGACGCCCGGCCGCCGCACGGCGTTGAACCACAGGGCGACCTCGGTGACGTCCCCGCCGACCGAGACCCACTGCGCCTCGCAGCCCGCAGGAACCGCGTCATGCGGCATTCCCGGGCCCATCTTCACCCCGACAGCGAGACCGGACGCGGCCAGGGATTCCGCAAAGGACAGCGGCGGGGAGAAGTCCTCCGGATCCCAGAGCCGCTTGGTTCCCGAGGTGGACGTGGTGCGGCGGGCGGGATCCAGCCAGACGCCGTCGATTCCCTCCAACGGCAGGGCGGTGGCATCGGCATGGACCACGGTGGCATTGCGGAACGGGATCAGGTTCATGGTTGCGCAGGCTGCCGTGGTCTCATCCATCTCCACCGCGGTGACCCGGATGTCCAGGGACGCCAGCGCCATCGCGTCGGCCCCCAGACCGCAGCCGAGGTCCGCCACATGCTGGATTCCGGCCTCCGCAAAGCGCTGCGCGTGACGGGCCGCCACCGTGAGCCTGGTGGCCTGTTCCAGCCCCGCCTGGGTGAAGATCATCTGTCGGGCGAATTCGCCGAACTTGGCCTCGGCCCTGGTCCGGAGCCGGGACTGCGTGAGCGCCGCCGACACCAGCTCGGGGGAGTGGCCGGCCTTGCGGAGCGAGGCGTTGAGCCGGAAGGCCTCGTCCTCCCGGTACGGTCCCAGCGACGCCAGCAGTTCCCAGCCTTCGGGATTGAGGAGTGGGGCGATCTGGTCCTGCGGTGCGTCAGCCATGGCATCAAGCGTAGTTCAGGCGCGTTGCCCCGACGTGACGGCTAGGGTGGACAGCATGGATGACAGCGGCAGGGAAACCAACGGAACCCAGGACGCCGAACCGGAAGCGGACATCGCCGGCCGGGACGCTGCGGATGACCGCCCGCGCCCTCACGGGCCCGGCAGGTACGCGCGGCCGGCGCTGGTCGCGGGCCTGGTGATCGCTGTCGTCTGCGCGGCACTGCTGGTCATTATCTTCTTCCTCGACTCCTTCAATGCCACCGTCTACTCGGTGGGCGGCAAGGACGTGCAGGCCGCCACCGACGAAGCCCGCTCCATCCGCGAGAGCTACGCCGCCGCCCGGATCGGCGGCATCACCTTCCTGGTCATCGGCTTGGCGCTCGCCGCTGCCGGCGGCTTCCTGCTGTACCGTGACCGGAGTGCGCCGGGCCGGAACGACGCCGGGGACGACGGCGAGGACGTGGACTTCGAGGACCTCGGAGGACAGTAGTGCACGGCGCCCGCCCTGTCGCTGTATCGGCCAGCGCGTTCACAACCGGTGAATTTCTGGCACTCGCCTTGACCGAGTGCTAACCATTACATAGAGTCTTCGTTAGCACTCTCCCTAGGAGGGTGCTAACACCTGAAGCTTCACAGCCTGGCTGCTGCCGGCACCGCGACGACGGTCTGTACGCCATGGCACACAGCTTCAAAGTCCACGAATTTGCTGACGAATAGGAGAGGTCCTTGTCGGTCTCTATTAAGCCTCTTGAGGATCGTATTGTTGTCCGCCCGCTCGAAGCCGAGCAGACCACGGCTTCCGGCCTGGTTATCCCGG
>JAODMA010000141.1 GCA_025464545.1 Arthrobacter sp.
GGCCCGGCGATCCGCTCCACCCCGTGGAACCTGGCCACGGAAATCATCGGCACCTTTGTCCTCGTGTTCGTCATCCTTACCTTCGGCGGGACACCCTCCGGACTCGGCCCGCTGGCTGTGGCCCTGCTGGTTGTCGGTATCGGTGTTTCGCTCGGCGGCCCCACCGGCTATGCCATCAACCCGGCCCGTGACCTCGGCCCCCGGATCGCGCACGCGTTGCTCCCGATCAAGGGGAAGGGCTCCAGCGACTGGAGCTACTCCTGGATCCCGGTCGTCGGACCGCTGGTCGGCGGAGGGCTCGCCGGCCTCGTCGCCCTCGTCGTACCGATCATCGCCACGGCCGCCGCCTAGTTTGCCCTCGTCAGTTCCCCAATATCTGCAGATCAAAAAGACAAGGATGTCAAGATGAACCAGTATGTAATCGCCATTGACCAGGGAACCACCAGCACCCGCTCCATCGTGTTCGACCACAGCGGCAACATCGTCTCCTCCGGGCAGATGGAACACGAACAGATCTTCCCGCAGGCCGGGTGGGTGGAACACGATCCGGCAGAAATCTGGAACAACACCCGTGAGGTCATCGCCTCGGCCCTGTCAAAGGCGAACCTGACCCGCCACGACATTGCGGCCGTCGGCATCACCAACCAACGCGAAACCGCCGTCGTGTGGGACAAGACCACCGGCAAGGCGATCTACAACGCGATCGTCTGGCAGGACACCCGCACGCAGTCGATCGTCGATGAGCTGGCCAGGGACGGGGGACCGGAGCGCTTCAAACAGAAGGTGGGTCTGCCGCTGGCGACCTACTTCTCCGGCACGAAGATCAAGTGGATCCTGGACAACGTCGAAGGTGCCCGGGCCAAGGCTGAGGCCGGCGATCTGGTCTTCGGCAACACGGACTGCTGGGTGCTCTGGAACCTCACCGGCGGGACCGACGGCGGCGTCCACGTCACGGATGTGACCAACGCTTCCAGGACCATGTTTATGGACCTGGAAACATTGTCCTGGGACCAGGACATCCTCGACGCCTTCGGTGTTCCGGCCTCCATGATGCCGGTCATCAAGTCCTCCTCCGAGGTCTACGGCACGGTCCACACCTCGCAGCTGCTGCGCGAAGTACCCGTCGCCGGCATCCTCGGCGACCAGCAGGCAGCGACCTTCGGCCAGGCCGCGTTCGACACGGGCGAGGCCAAAAACACCTACGGCACGGGCTGCTTCCTCATCTTCAACACAGGTGAGGAAATTGTGCACTCGAAGAACGGGCTGCTGACCACGGTGGGCTACAAGCTCGGCGATGCGGCTCCGCATTACGCGCTGGAGGGCTCGATTGCCGTCACCGGGTCGCTGATCCAGTGGCTGCGTGACAACCTCGGCCTGATCAGCAGCGCGCCGGAAGTGGAAACCCTCGCGGCGTCGGTCGGGGACAACGGCGGGGTCTACATCGTCCCGGCGTTCTCCGGGCTGTTCGCGCCCTATTGGCGCTCGGACGCCCGCGGCGCGATTGTCGGCCTGACCCGCTTCGTGAACAAGAACCACATCGCCCGGGCGGCGCTGGAGGCGACTGCCTTCCAGACCCGCGAGGTCCTCGACGCCGTCAACGCGGATTCCGGTGTACCGCTGACGGAGCTGAAGGTGGACGGCGGCATGGTAGCCAACGACGCGCTGATGCAGTTCCAGGCGGACATCCTCGGCGTCCCGGTGATCCGGCCGAAAGTCGTCGAGACCACCTCACTCGGCGCTGCGTACGCAGCAGGCCTCGCCGTCGGCTTCTGGAAAGACCTGGGCGAGTGCTCGGCAAACTGGTCCGAGGACAAGCGCTGGGAACCGCAGATGGACCAGGCGGAGCGGGAGCGGCAGATGCGCCTCTGGAAGAAGGCCGTCACCAAGTCCATGGACTGGGTCGACGAAGACGTGAAGTAAGGCGGTTCAGCAAAAAGAGCTCCGGCCGGGTTGTCCGGCCGGAGCTCTTTCTTGTCTGCTGCCCCGCTTTCGGCGGTTCCGCAGGGTTTCCCCGCATTTACCAGTCGCCGCGCGGCGACCGGCCGCTGTGGCTCGAGGACTTGGCCACCACTGCCCGGGGTGTCTTGGCGTAGACATCCTTGCTGACGGTGTAGCCGCGGCTGTCGAGCGCCAACGCCTGGTCGTTGATGCTCTTAAGTTCCGAGCGGCTGAGCTTCTTGACCTGGACGAGGTCCAGGAACTCCTGCTCCTCGCCGCCCACGGGTTTGACCTGGACCAGACCGGTCTTCTTCGAATAGAACTTCCGCTGGTGGCCGGCGACGCTTTCCTCCTCCAGCGGATTGGATTCATCGATTACCAGCACATTGTGGTAGGAATCCGCTGGGACGCAGACCCGTTCATGCCCGTCTACGACCTTCGCACAGTCCAGGAAGTCCACGCTGGGTGCGTAGGCCTGGGGATACGCCGGGGCGTCCGGGCGGGGGTGGTCCAGCATGGCGATTCCGGCCTGGGCCTTGTCGATGCCACTGATGAACGTGCTTGGCGCGCCTGTCAGCATCCCGTCTTCATACTCTTCGGGATATTCGCCGAACAGCCACACAGTTCCTTTCTTCGTCTCGGCGAAGAACGCCAGTTCTGATTCCGCGAGTTCACCGTCGGAATTGTCACGGTCCCACACCACCACGGTGTTGACCCCGTCGATCTTCTTGGTCAGCCCGGTCACCGTTGAGATGACCGTGCGTTTGGTCTCTGTCTTCTCCGCCGTGTTGACAACTTTTCCGGTTGTGGTGAACTGCATACCGGGCTCGAGCGGCAACCACTTGTTCTCAATCGCCGGACGCGACGGGAATTCCGAGCGGTCCAGACTGATCGCCGTGCCTGGTCCGCAGAGGTCCTGGGCCTTGGGAGCCGGATGAGCCGACGCCGTGGCCGCCGACGTCACCGACAGCGTGCCCAGCACCAGGAGGACGGCCGAGCCGTAAGCGGTGAATCGGGTTCTGAGCCTGGACATCTTTGACCTTTCCTGGTGCTGGGCTTGACCGCGGCTAGACGGCCGCGACCGGTTCGGGCATACGGGGCCGGCGCTGACGTGCCGGACCCTTCTTCGCAAACCGCAGGTACAGCGAGGGGACAATGAACAGGTTGACCAGCGTCGACGTGACGAGCCCGCCCAAAATCACCACCGCCATCGGGTGTTCGATCTCGTGACCGGGGATATTGCCCATGACCACCAGCGGCACGAGGGCCAGGGCGGTGGCAAGGGTGGTCATGAGGATCGGGGACAACCGTTCAGCAGCTCCGCGCAGCACCAGGTCCCGGCCGAAGGGCATACCCTCGTACTGTTCCAGGTGCTGGCAGTGATTGATCAGCAGGATGCCGTTGCGGGCCGCAATACCCATCAGCGTCAGGAAGCCGACCAGCGACCCCAGAGACAGGATGCCGCCGCTCAGGTGCGCGGCGATCACCCCACCCACCAGGGCCACCGGCAGCGTCAGGATGGCGAGGATCGCCAACCGCCAACTGCGGAACGCGGCCTGGAGCAGCAGGAACACCACGATGACAGCGCCGATCGAGTAGAGCAGCAGCCGCTGCGAGGCGGCCTGGCGTTCCGCGTATTCGCCGAGGACAACCGCTTCGTAGCCGACCGGGAACTCAACCGACTTCATCTCCGACTCGAGCTTCTCGACAACCTTCGCCAGATCGCCTTCCTTGACGTTGGCACTGACATCGATGCGCCGGGATCCCTCCGAACGCTCAATCACGTTCGGCGTGGGCTTGACCGCCACGGAGGCGACGTCGGCCAACCGGATCCTTTGCCCGCTCGGGGTATCGAGCTGGAGGTTCTCGATGCTCGTGACGCTGGTCCGGGTTTCCGGCGGGCTCCACACCTGGACGTCGTAGGCTTTGCCGTCCCGGTAGATGTCGCCCACCTCCTCGCCGGCGATCATCGTGGCTGCGGCGCGGCGTACGTCGCCAGGTTTGAGCCCGTACCGGTTGGCGGCGTCCAGGTTCACTTCCACGTTGACCTGCGGAATGTTGGCCTGGAGTGCCACCTTCGCACCTACTGCTCCCTCGATTCCGCCCAGGATGGTCTTGATCTGGTCGGCCTCCTTCTTCAGTATCGTGAGGTCGTCGCCGTATACGCGGACGACGACGGCGTAACCCGTGCCGGTCAGAACCTCGCGGATGCGTTCCTTGAGGTACGTCTGGACGTCCCGGACAATTCCGGGGTAGCCGTCCACCACTTCCTGAACCGCGGCCAGCGTCTCGTCATAGTCGACCGCAGGGTCGACGCTGATCCAGTTCTCACCGAAGTAGACGCCCACCACCTCATCGGCGTTGAAGGCCTGTCCGATGTGGGAGCCGCAATTGTTCACGCCCGGTATTGTCATGAGCTCCTTGCAGGCCAGCTGGCTGACGCGGACCTCCTCCGAGTTGGATGTACCGGGTTGCGTGAGCCAGTGCATCAGGAAGTCCCGTTCCTTGAAGGACGGCAGCAGCGATTGGCCCAGCAAGGGAGCCGCCACTATGCCGACGACGCCCAGTGCGCCGAGGGCAAGGTACCCCGGAAGGGGCCGGCGGACGATGGGCCCCAGGGCACTGGCGTACCAGCGCTTGAGCACCCGGACCAAGGGCGGATCGCGATCCTCCAGTTTTGCGTTCCGGAGGAAGATGTACGCCATCGCGGGGGTGACGGTGAGCGCGACGAGCATGGACGCCATCACCGCGAGGGTGTACGACGTGGCCAGCGGCCGGAAGAACGCCCCGGTCAGCCCGTCCAGGAAGAAGATCGGCACCGTGGCAGCGACGATGATCAGGGTGGCGTAAACAATCGGTCCGCGGACCTCAAGCGAGGCGTTGACCACCACCCTGGCCGTGCTTTCCGTGCCGCCACCAGCCCGGTGCTGCCGGAGTCGTCTCACGATGTTTTCGACGTCGATGATGGCATCATCCACCACCACCCCGACGGCAATCACCAACCCCGCAAGCACCATCGTGTTAATCGTGCCCCCGGTCCAATACAACACGAGGGCCGCGGCCATGAGGGACAGCGGGATGGCCAACACACTGACCAGCGCAGTCCGCCACTGGAAGAGGAAGACGCTCAGGACCAGGATGACCAAAAGGCATCCGAGGATAAGCGCCACGCCCAGGTTGCCGAGGGATTCCTCGATGAAGGTCGCCGGTCGGAAGATCGTGGTGTCAACGGCGATCCCCGTGAGGCCGGGTTCGAGCTGCTTCAGCGCCTCTTCGACTCCACGCGTCACTTCCAGCGTGTTGCCCCACGGGAGCTTTTCCACGATCAACATGAGCCCCGGACCGCCGTTGATGACGGCGTCACCGATCAGCTGCTGGTGGTCTTCCACGACGTTGGCGACGTCGGAGAGCCGCAGCGGGGCCTGGCCCTCACGATCCGCCACCGCCACCTTCGCCAGCTGTTCCGGCGAGGTGATCGGTTGTACGTGCCGGATGCCCATCGTCTGGCTCGGCGTCTCGACTGCTCCGCCGGTACCGATGAGGGAACCGGGTGAATACTGCAGCAACCCGGCGTCCAGGGCGTCTGACGTGCTACTCATCACGGTTTCCAGCGTGACGTTGTTGGCCGCCAGTTTGTTGGGGTCAACCTGCACCTGAAGCATCTGGAGGCGTTCGCCCCAGATGGCCACGTTGGCCACCCCCGGAACGCGGAGCAGATGCGCCCGGATGTTCCAGTAGGAAATCATCGACATCTCGATCAGGGACCGGGTGTCCGAGGACAGTCCGATCTTCATGACACGGCTGGTCGAGGACAGCGGCTGCAGCATCAGCGGCGGCGCAGCCCAGGTGGGCAGGGTCGGTATGACTGTTGCCATCCGCTCTGACACCAGTTGCCTGGCTGTGAGCAGATCCGTGCCGTTCTCGAATTCCATGACAATTGACGAGAGCTGGGGTACGGACTTCGACCGCATGTGGTGGAGGCCGTCGATGCCATTGAAGGCCTCCTCCAAGGGAACGGAGACGAGTTCTTCCACCTCAGCGGCGGTCAGTCCCAGGCAGGCTGTCTGAACCTCGACCTTGGGCGGCGCAAACTCGGGGAACACGTCCACCGAGGCGCTGCTGAGCTGAGCGCCGCCGACGATCATCAGCGCCGCCGCCATGGCGATGATGATCGATCTGAACCGCAGACTTGCTGCGACTATCCGGCGCATGTCATTTGCCCGTATTGAACTCGGCGCCGAACAGTTCAGCCGCGCCAACCGTGACAACCTGGGTTCCTGCCGGAGGGCCGGCGGCGGCCGTGACCACGCCGGCTTCCACCTTGCTGACCGTGACCTCCTGGCGCTCATAGACCCTCGGAGCCGGGTTGGTGTAGACCCACGTCTTGCCGTTTGCGTCGTACATCAGGGCTCCGTAGGGCAACTGGACTCCTCCCGCGCCGGCAGTTACCGGCTCGGTCTTGAGTTCGATCCGATCCAGACCGCGCTGGGTCAGGGTCAACTTCGCGATGCCGGTCGTAGCATTCTTTTCCACCTTGGCTGGAGCCTCACCAACGGATGCCGGGGCCGCCACGGGCGCGGCGCAGGCCGGGAGGGAGAACACGAAGGCTGCACAGACAGTGGCCGCCAGGGGCAGGCGCCGTTGGGGCTTTTGGCTGGTCATTTTGCTTCCACCTTTTCCTGCATAACGGGCTGAACGGGGATTTCCGATTCGTAGA